>JAIXOS010000314.1 GCA_027486695.1 Chitinophagaceae bacterium
AATGCTTGTGCATGTACATCACCGCCTTTAACCGAAACCTCCATTTTTTCTTGAAAAGGAGCAAGTTTCCCTTCGCCATCTTGTACCTTAATGTTTAAACTGTAGTTGCCCGAAGGTAATTTTCCTTCATTGATTAGGTGAATTGCCAATTGAACTTTGTCTCCTGGAGCAAAGTATTTTCCATTTTTTCGTAATACAGCTATTTGTAAAGGGCGAGTCCAATAAGCAAAGTCGCTTGCAGGGCCTTTCAAATTTCGGGCTTCGTCGCAAATGGCAGAATACCAAGCCAAAAAGTCATCGCCCAAACTTTGGTTGGTTTCACTCCATCCATTAATGGCATAGCCGTCAGTACAATTATTGATTAACGTTGCTTGTGCTAATCGGCCATTGGTATACATGAGTCCCCTCCCTGCTTGCAAAGGCAAATCTGCTGCCGACTGAATATGACGCTGTTTAATAAAATTATTCTGTAAAAAATATTGCTCAATTTTTGAGGCCATTGGCTGCCACGAAGCATCGTCATAACCTAGATTGTGTTTGGCAAGCTTTGCAAGTTGCACCCAATTAGCAGGCCCTGTATAGCACCTTACTTCGCCCCAATGTACAATACAGCTATCGTTTTGGGTATGGTGTGTAAATAAATCGGATTCTTGAAAACGTGATTTAGAATCAACCGTATGGTCATCAACATATTGAAGATTAGGCATTGATTTATAAGGAGGTATGTTGGGAACAAAACCGGACGCACCACCTAGTTGTCCTCCCGACTGATTAACTATCATTCGAGAGTTATCTAAATCATTAATAATAGTAAATATTTTTTTGTGTACCACATCGTACGCATTTTGTTCGTTGGAAAGGCTCCAAACCACTACCGATGGATGATTTCTATCGCGCAAAACCATTCTTCTACACTTTTCAACCATATTTTCTACTGCCATAAATGCTTTATCTGACGACTGCAACCATGAGGATACATGCAAGCCATCGATACCGGGCATTCCGCCGGGTTCTTCGTAAATGAGCAATCCCATTTCATCGGCGTACTCCATTACCAAGGGTTCGCCAATTCGCCTGTGGAAACTAATACAATTGTGCCCAATAGCTTTGGCATTTTGTACCGATTGTAGTGCCATTTCGTGGTGAGCAAAAAAACCGGTTTGGGCATAGTAGCCCCAATCAATTGCCGATTTGAGACGAATACGCTCACCATTTAAGTAATAATTGAGCTGCCCCTCCTTATTTGAGACTGCTTCAAAAGTTCTGAAGCCAAAGCGTTGGGTATAATTATCAAGCAATTGGTTGTTTGCATTTTTGATCTCCAACTTACAATAATATAAATTGGGGCTATCAACAGACCACAGCAAAGCGCTAGGTACTTGTAACAATTGCTTCCAATCATGCTGTGTATTGGCAGCCATTGAAAAGGAAAACACTTTACTATAAATAGGAGTTCCATCACCTTTAAAAGGCACTAGTGAAAGGCCAATTTGTACGTTTTTAGATTCACCAGCGGTATTGTTGATTGTTACATGTACATCAATATTACGACCCTTTGCAGGCAATACATTTTTCACAAACACATCGGTTATAAACGTGGTATTGGTTGCCGTTAAGCGTACATCGCCACCAATACCACCAAAGTCATGCCCGGGAGGCAATAGGTAATTGTTACCCCAAGCAATACACGGATTATCGTCCCAACCGCGCTGCCCGCCAGGATTGGTAATGCGAAACGCAATTTTATTCAGCGAACCTGGCTTAACAAACTTTTCAATGTTGATAGCTATGGGTGTTTCAGCAACCAAATCGTACCCACAGAGTCTTTCATTTACGAAGATTTCTATTCGCTGACGGGCTTTTTCTATTGATAAATGTATTTTTCTACCATCCCACTCCTTAGGTATGTATATTTCCTTGCTTATCCAACCAACTCCGTGGTATTGAAAAAGGGGGTTGCCTTTGGCAAATATTTGTTCAAAGGATGCTGGTATGCGGTACAAAACACCTTTTTGACTGTACAAGCTATCCCAACCGCAAGTAGGAACGTTATAGGGTTGCTGAGCCAATTTCACCTGACTAGGTAAATAAAGTGTATCATTTCGCCAGCTAGCTTTTTCGTCCAACCAAATTCGCCAGTCATTGGCACACAAATCTATTTGCTCACGAACCGTGTTTTGAGCAATCATTCGTCCCCCTAGTAACAGAGTAATTATTAACAATATTCCTTTCATTACTTTCAACGGTTACATTCAACGCAATTGCTTTATTAACTTTCCTAATTTAATCAAACTATCTGCATCAGCTTTTCTATAACTACCCGACAAATCGGGAGCAGTTGACAGTAATACATTGCTTCCACCGAGTTCTTTATTACGTTTAATAAATGCAAACAAACTATCAACCGGATAAAACTTGGAATCGGTATGTGTAAACCAACAAGATCCTTTCATGAGTCCATTCCCCAACGAGCGTTGCAAATTCATTTGTGAAGTGAGTTCCGTTTCAAATGGCAAATAATAGGTAACGCTATCTGTCCATTTACGATACGCCTGATGACCTGATACAGGTGGACAGCGTTCCTCGCCATTAACAATATCGGTTGGGAAAAACTTCAACTTGCTGCCATCTTGTACATTTTGGTTAAAGTGTACAAGCGTTTGGGGGTTAT
>JAIXOS010000223.1 GCA_027486695.1 Chitinophagaceae bacterium
ATTATCTGAAAGCAGATGCCTATCACGCCGAAAAGAGTTTGCCAAAATCGCACAATTTCAAAGAAACACTTCCCGAAATTTTGGCAGAACAGGCCAATGATATGCTCAAAAGCAGTTATAACCTGGGCTTTTTGGGGTTAACGCAGTCTGTCAGAGAAACAGCGTTAGAACAACGATTGGTAGAAAAAATAAAACATTTCGTATTGGAGCTTGGCAAGGGATTTACGTTCATTGGTAACCAGTATAAGTTCGAATTTAATCAAAAAGAATACTTCGTAGATATTTTGCTGTATCACCGAAGCCTCCGCTGTTTGGTAGCCTTGGAACTGAAAATTGGCAGTTTTAAACCCGAATACGTGGGCAAAATGAATCGCTCGGGCGACCCCGTTTTATTTAGGGTTGCTCGACCGTATCGAAAAACAAGTAGATGAAAATCCTTCAATCGGCATCATCTTATGTGCCGACAAAGATCACTTGGATGTAGAAATCGCCCTGCAAGACATCAACAAACCCATTGGTATAGCCGAATACCAATTGCTGCTACCTACCAAAGAATTGGAAACCATGCTGATAAAAGAGTTAAACAATTTTAATAAAGAAAAAGAGGCAGAAGATGAATAAAACACTCCTTGCAAAACATTTATCAATTGGAATGTAAACGTTGGCTTTTTGATTACACAACCGATGCTGTCACTAAACGTTCAAAAGGAATCATTCAACTCAACTTTTAGACCAATGGATGAAATAAACCAATTGATATTGAATACCGAGCAACGAGCCGCTGCCATTGCCAAACTGTTTCAGTTGATTCAAATGGATACTGAAATTATTGAGCAATACCGCGCCAATGGCAAAGTTGATTGTCAAGCCCGAGCCAAAGTTGATACTTGTACTTAGTTGATGTTACATTGTCCAGCCATGCTTTTGCAAATACCCATGTTGGTGGCAGTTTTATTTCAATCTTTTTCCTAATTCGTTTGTTGCATACTCTGTCGCAAGGTCGATTGAGTTGAATAAAAGTGGCTTTTTATTCTCGTCTCTAAAAAGCTCTCCAAGAATTAATGGTGTTGGCTCGGACATTTTGAAGTAGCATAAAAATTCTTCCTTTAATTCAGTCATATTGTGGTCGGCTGAATAAATGCGTAGTTGGTCAATTGATAACCAAATTGTCCTACCTGAAACGTTGATAGTTTTAATTGTCATTTGTGATATTATTTGAGTTATAAATAAAAGTAGAAGAATAAAACTATTTCTTTTCTACGAAGCCCTTCAACTCGACCAATATTTTTACCACTACCGTCGTAAATTCTATCACCATCAATTCGTCCAACATTACGACCTGACGCATCATATAATCTGTCGCCATCTACCCTTCCTAAACTTCGACCTGAACCATCATATAGTCTATCACTATCTACTCTTCCTATATTTCTACCACTACCATCATATATACGGTCTCCGTCTACTCTGCCAATGTTTCTACCACTTCCATCATAAAAACGGTCGCCGTCAACTCGTCCTATGTTACGTCCTGAACCATCATAAACTCTTCCCATAATTTTAATTTTTATTTTAATAAATGAAGTGTCACAAAAAATTGCCACCAACGGTTTGTGGGTTTAAGAAGTTGGCGATTTCGTAGCACTAAACTGTCTGCCACCACAAATGTTCCTTTGGAAAACTGAACAACCTGTAACCACTGAACCGCCAATTTATTAAACCCGCTGTTATGGGCTGTAATTCCTTCATTCCGTTTCAATTATGTAAACAAATTTCTTGACTAACTCTACTTGTTGTGTCAATGTTTTCCCTGTCAATGAATTTACAGTTTGAAGTTTTGGAGGGCTTGGTAATAACTCTATTAAACCTGACAGGTAACTTGATTTTACACCATAAGACGCATTTTCAGCCCCTGTATGTTTGGCGTTAATTATTCCAATTAAGTTGCCTTGATTGTCAAAAAGAGGACCACCACTATTACCCGGTTGAACTGGAGCTGATATTTGATATGAAGTTATATCGCCTTGAAAACCAGTTTTAGAACTGACAATACCATTTGTGAGTTTTATCTCGTCACCCATAGTAGCTCTTAATGGATAACCTAAAACAAAAATATTTTCTCCAACTCCAACAAGCCCCGTTTTAATTGTAAAAGGAATTGTACCAAGTGAAGTAAAACCATAGTCATCTATTTGAATTAGTGCAAGGTCATTGTTTTTATCAGATATAAGCACCTTTGCTTTATAGGTTTTACTAAAATCTGAATTCACACCACGTACTTTGATTGTTTTTGCTCCATCAATTACGTGATAGTTTGTTACAATGATTCCATTGGATGAGATACCAAAGCCTGTCCCAGATGCTGGCTGAGACTTTGAGTAGTCTTGCGCTTGTGGTGAAATTTTAATCCATTGATGTTCATATATAATTCTTGTGCCGTCTACGTATTGAGAGCCACCTTCGTATTTAACTTGAACTTCAGGTTTTTCATAAGTAAATTCCAATAACCCTATACCTGTTAGAATAGCTGTTGATTTTGCAGTTGAATAGGTGTTTTTATAGTAATTCTCCATTAAATAAACACCACTAGTTGCTGTATTCTGAAAGGATATTTCTGGCGAATTAACTGCATTTTGTCCTATCGAAATTGATTTATACTTATTAGAAACTTTATAGATTGCAACAATTTCAACTTGAGGATAATTTTTGGTATAAACTAATTGATTGTAGCCATTATAAATTTTCATTGTTGATGTAAAACTCCAAATCCCTTCTATAGGATTTAAATCCTGAATTTTACTTTTAAAGTATGTTTCCCATTGAGATTGTGTTGTAAATGGTTGGGAAAAAATATTAAATGATACTAAAAAAGCAATTGTAAGTGTTAATGTTATTTTTTTCATATGCTATTTTAATTTTCTGGTTCTGCTCTGTTAAAAACGTCAAGATAATTTATAAGAAAAATATCCCTTAAATTTTCAGGTGATATAAACATTCCAATTGTAACATAATTATCGCCAAATGGATTTGAAAAATCTCCTTTATGTGAAGGTTTTTTATTTCTAATAGATGCAACAAAAGCATTGTGGAGTATTTCGAGTTGGCTTGGTGTTACATTAACTTTGCCTTGTTTAGCCAGTTTCTTTATTAGCCTTAAAATATTAATTTCAATTTTATGTCGGCAGCAAAAATATAAATACCAAACAAGCTCAAAAGCGGAGTTTTTTAAGATGGCTTTTTCTATTTCAATAAGTATTACATCAATAAAATAGTTTTCTTCAATTACCCATTTGTTTTCATCGTCAAGTAAAATGCATTCCATTATTGCTAATACTTTTCCTAAGCTTTTCGATGATTCATTTTTAAGCAGTAGAAGTAAACTAACAGCTTTTTTAATGTTTTTCTTTTTTACTCTATGGTAGTTATGTGCTTCTTCAGGAATATTAGTGTTTGCAAATTCAATCAAAAGTCTTTCACTTGTAGTTTTATCTTTATTGCTATCTATAAGTTCTCCTAAAAACTTTTCGAACAAACTTGTTCCAGGATGTTCGCGATGTATTTCTAATACTTTTAAAAGTGTATGTTCGAACTTCTTGAATGGTATTTTGGAGCTTGGAATGGTTCTTAGGGAGTATACATCATACTTCATTGAATGAATTCTATATAAACCGTCAGGAAGAGCTACTGTTTTGGTTTTAGATTCGTTAACCTGAAGATTAAAATCGTTGAGAGTGTCAATAATGATTCTTATTATTTTATCGATGTCTTCCTGCGAATTACAAAGAATTCTGTAGTCGTCTTTAAATCGGGTTGCCAAGAAATCAATACCTAATTGTTTTATTTTTTTCGTAATTACTTTATCCCTTTCGGATAGAATAATTTCAACAATTAAATCACTTAATACGGGGCCAACTGGTATTCCATTCGTTCTTTTATCATTTGAATATTGGATTAGCTTATCAATTTTTGAACCTGTAATTTGAAAATTGGCATCTCCAAGAGCTTTATATCTGTCTCCAGTCCAAGCCCAAGAGATTGTATGAGTATAAACAGAATTATAGAAGTTTGTAATATCAACCTTTGTAAGCAGTTTATATTGATGAGCTTCAGCAACTAAATCTTTTTCTGCCATTTCAAGAAATTCATAAATCATTCTACCTGCGCGTAACTTTCCTTGACTATTATTAGTCAGAGCAATAGGAAAACTATATGAATAAATTTCATTTTCTGGA
>JAIXOS010000341.1 GCA_027486695.1 Chitinophagaceae bacterium
GGGCATATCCTCATAAAAATCCATTAGGTAAGGGTTGTGATCCACATCTTCAAATTGTGGAATCCACTTATAATGCTTGCTGAGCATTTCGGTTAAGGTAGTTTTGCCTGCGCCAATATTGCCTGCAACAGCTATGTGTTTTGGTTTTTTAGATTTTGCCATTGGTAGTAAGCGGATAAATATGTAATAAAAAAGTGAATATAAATATATTTACACCATTTCAAAAAAATGCTTTTCGGAGATGAAAATACCTATCTAAAATCGATTTGCAGCAGCGTTTAGTAATAATGCATCCCTATTGCTTGTCGTACTTGTGTTAACGTTGCTTGTGCATTGATGCGCGCCTTTTCAGCACCTTGCTGCATGATTTGCTTGAGTAATTGGCTGTTGTTTTGTATTGCAGCAGCTTGTTCTCTAATCGGCTGTATAAATGTAATCATGTCCGCAGCCAATTGTTTTTTTAAGTCGCCATACCGAATTATGCAATTTCCCTCGCTGCTTGCATTAAAATCGTGTTCAAACTTGGCTACCACATCTTCGGCCGAAACCACTTTTAACAATGTAAAAAGGTTTTCGATGTAATCGGGTTTTAGGCTATTGGTGGTGGCGGGCCCTTGATCGGTTTTGGCTTTCATGATTTTTTTTCTAATTTGTTCGTCATCGTCGGCCAAATAAATGGTATTCATTTGGTTTTCGCTTTTGCTCATTTTGCCATTGCCATCAAGACTCAAAATTTTAATCAATTCGCCGCCATAATTAAACGCATAAGGTAGGGGCAATACATTACCGTATCGGTAATTGAAACGTTCTGCAAAGTTGCGCGCCATTTCCAAATGTTGTTCCTGATCTTTACCTACGGGTACTTTTACCGCACGTTGAATAAGTATGTCAGCAGCTTGCAATACCGGATAGGTAAGCAATCCGGCATTGATATTGTCCGGTTGCAATCGAACTTTATCTTTAAATGTAGTAGTTTTCTCCAATTCGCCTTTGTAGGCAAGCATGTTTAAATACAAGTAGAGTTCTGCAATTTCCGGAATATCGCTTTGTACGTACAGCGACACTTTGTTTGGGTCTAATCCGCAGGCAACATTTTCGGCAATTACCCTATGAACGGCCTGCTGTAATTGTTTGGTATCGGGGTGGGTAGTAAGGCTATGCCAGTTGGCCACAAAAAAATAACAATCATAACTGTCTTGCATGCGAACATAATTGCGCATGGCACCAAAATAATTTCCTAAATGCAAAAAACCGGTAGGGCGAATGCCGCTTACTACAATTTCTTTTTTCATGGTGGCGAAGATAAGGAAACCCACCATTAGTATTCAGCTACATTCTTGTGCTGTGTATATTTTATTTATATGTTTTATGCTGATTGTTATTTTGTTATAAGGTTTGGTAGTGGCTTTATTATTTATGAGCCATAGGCCGGTACTACCTAGTTAGCTGCATTGGCGTTGGCACCATTCAGCAAGTGTAATTCTATTGGGCTTTGTTTGTAGCGCTATAATTGGGTGGTAGGCAACTTTTTGTATACAAAATATTTACAGATAAGTACCCGCATACAAGAAGCGCACTTTTATATTTGGCGATATTTATTTCCCAACGAATACCTTGTATTGTGAAAAAAGTTACTGTACTTATTTTATTAGTTATTGTAGGCATACATAGCAATTCCATTTATGCGCAAACAATAAAGCCCATGATGATGTATGCCGATTCTACCCGGAGGGGTATACCATTTTCCAAAAATCCCTTTGTACTTAAATTCAAGGGTCGTTATTTGATGTATTCTTCTATTTTGCCATTACCAGGCAGTCATGCACGAGAAATTGAAGTAACGGAAAGTGCCGATTTGGTTCATTGGACAAAAGCGGCCATTATTGGTGTTGAAGCACCCTACGAAAAAAACGGTATCAGTGCTCCTTGTGCCATTGTGAAAGATGGCGTTGTGCATTTATTTTACCAAACATATGGAAATGACCGCAAGGATGCCATTTGTCATGCTACTTCTACAGATGGGATACACCATTTTGTACGCGATGCATCGAATCCTGTTTTTAGGCCGGATGGTAATTGGAACTGCGGAAGGGCAATAGATGCGGAAGTTTTTTTGTACAACAACCAATACTTTTTGTATTTCGCAACCCGCGACCCTCAATACAAAGTACAATTGCAAGGCGTGGCTACTACACCTGTCAATAGCAATTTTAGTAGGGATTCTTGGACACATGTTTCGGTTAATGAACCTATTATGCAACCCGAATTACCTTGGGAGGGGAGCTGTATTGAAGCGGCATCTATCATACAACGAAACAATAAGTTGTATATGTTTTATGCCGGCAATTACGACAATTCGCCCCAACAAATTGGGGTAGCAGAAAGTACAGATGGCATCAATTGGAAACGCCTTTTTTCAGAACCATTTTTGCGCAACGGCAAGCCGGGTGAATGGAATTACAGCGAATCGGGGCATCCGGATATTTTTGATGATGGTGAACGTAGTTTTTTTTTTTTTTTAGGAAACAAAGACCACGGTAAAACTTGGTGGCTATCGCAAAAGGAAGTGTTTTGGAATCAAGAAGGGCCTTATTTACGGTAGCGGCAACTTTTTTCATTGAAGGAAACATTCAGTGCTGTTACACGAGCTTATAAAAATATGTGCATATATGTGTATGCGGTTAAGGCATTTCTTTTATTGTTCGTATGCATTAAGATTCTTGAGCAACAACAAAGCTATGTGTCTGTATGGTGCCTTACCCGTAAGACACATAGCAAATGCTAGTTTTTCGGAAACGAGCCATTGTAACAACCGAAACGTATTTATTTATTAAGGCTAGCATTTTTCAACATCCTCTCTCGCCGGCTATGGCATAAAGCACATTGCCTGAAACAATTAAATTGAAGGCCTTATTTTTTACAGAGGGAAGTAATAATTTCCATGTTTTTCCCTGATCTGATGATTTGAAGATGCCGTCAGGATGCGTGCAAAAGAAGTTTTCTCCCATTTGAGTAATTAAAGTCATGGTGGCTTGCATTCGAGGGCGATTATTCCAAGTTCGCCATAGTGAATCATTAACAGCTTTGTTATGAAAACCAGTATCTACGAGTTGCCAAGTTTTGCCGCCGTTGTTGGAGGTGCTTAGTACCCTAGTGTTCAACTCTGAACTAGCGGTGATAGCCGCGAATCCCCCTTTGATTTGCTTCACATCGAAAGCTACACCATCTGTGCCGGTGATCACGGCCCAGTTTTCGCCATTATCGGTCGAGCGAATTATCTTTCTCCCGCCGGTTGCTAGCAATACACCATTCGATTCTGCCAAATTGCCCACCATATCGCCTCCATGCACGTGTTTCCAAGTTTTTCCATTGTTAATAGTTTTAAAAAGGCCTCTGTTGGTGCCGATGAAAATGGTGCCTCCGGCAGTTTCAAAAACGCTGCGTATTCGTGGTTCCTGATCATTTTCGAATATCGGCGACCATACACTTATTCCGGATGTTGTTTTCAAATTTACCCCCCAATACTTGTAGGCAAATATCCCGGACTTAGGAGGGGCAGCGCTGCTAAGTTTGTCAATGGAAATCTCTTTGGTCCAAAATGAAGTTTTTGAACTTGGTTTACTTTGGTATATCTCTTTACCGGCAGTTAAATAAAGCCCCTTTTCATCAGTAAAAAACACATTTTTGCTGATGCCACGGTTATCTTTCACGGGTTTGGGAAGCCCTTTGCTAATGTCCTGCCATGTTTGTCCGCCATCCAAAGATTTAAAAACGATATAGGCTTGCGCCGATATATTTTTTTCAGTTGTTTTAGCTCTCGCTACCTTTTCTTTTAGTACAAAAGCATTGATCAGAAACAATACAAGGGCAATTGCCGGAACAATGACAAATAATTTTTTCATTTTTTACATTTTACTTTAACAATTGGAAGCCAATTTTGAATCGGTAAAGGCATTAGGAAAATTGTTCTACTGACTTTTGTATCCCGTCAAAATTGATTCAGCGAAATTACTTTGTTACCTTCCTGCGTAGTGGAATTGCATTGTAAATAATAATGTAACCTTTGTAAATAAAATGTAAATAGTATGCCTGATAACTCAAATCTCTTTTCTGGGAAAGGTAAATACCTATGGGGATGGCTGTTATTCACATTTGTATCTGTGATTTTCGTGGTATTTATTATAAAAGGTGGTAACGAGTTTGATTTTGCCAGACGAGAAATTTTACTCCGCAGAATTGGTCATGAGCTGCTCTTGCAATCGGGCGACAGTACATCAAGAGTGCTCCCTTTAAAACAACTAGGAGGAAATGAATACCAAATTAGTTTTGAGCATGCCTTCAGTTTTCAACCCAACTTTTTGGTTACTACTACTCAGCGTTTGTTAGCCCAAGACCCGCTCACAAGCGATTACATTGTGAACGTTTTGAACTGTAGCAATAGTAGTGTAGCTTATGGATATGCTATGTCAAAAAATAAGAAAGATGACATTGTAACCTGTATTGGCAGAACACAACCCCGAGCTTGTTACAAGATCAACATCAAATTCAAGCCAGCTGGCTTTACTATAATCCGGTATGAATATATACTCGGCGCTCTTTTATTGATTGCATTGGGAGGATTTGTTTTTTTGAGATTTGTCAGTCAGCGAAATGCCTTGCCTAAAGCACCAAACGTTCCTAGTTTATCCGGCTTATCTCATAATGGGCTTACAGATATGTTCACATTTGGTGCCGTGTTGTTTGATGCACAGAATCAGCAACTCATCATTCATGAAAAGACCATAGAGCTAACAGGAACAGAAACACGGTTATTACGAATTTTTGCACAATCGTGCAACGAGGTAATAGAGCGAAGCCGACTGCAAAAGGAAATATGGGAAGATGAAGGCGTTATAGTAGGCCGTAGTTTGGATATGTTCATCTCAAAGCTTAGAAAAAAAATGGAATCTGATCCAACTATCAAAATTGCGGTTATCCGAGGCAAAGGATATAAGCTTGAAACCTACGCTTAAGAATTTAAGCCCTAAAAGGCTGAACAGGGTTGTTGCTGTTGGGTGAATAGCCCCGATTGACGCGAATACCCCGCTGAGGCTTTTGTGCTAAGGCATTTGCGGCGGAGTAGCAGCAAAAAGCGGGACCACAGCCGCTTGGAGTTGATATTGTTTCGGCTCCTAATTTTCTCAGATTCAAAATCAAAAATTCAGGAACGAGTTGATAAAAATAACAATCGGCAAAGTAGTGATGTTACTTTGCCGATTGTTTGGGTTGAA
>JAIXOS010000131.1 GCA_027486695.1 Chitinophagaceae bacterium
ATATAGAAAATGGTTATGGTAAAATACCGATATAAAATTTATATCGCTTAAAACTTATTATTTTATTACAAAAAGAAGGCCGATTTGCTAGCTTCTTTGAAATCGGCACTTACATTTTGACACTATCAATTATTAGTAAAGAATGGCATTTTACGAAAACACTTTTATCCGTTTTTGTTAAATACCATTCTTCATTATGGTTGTGCCGTTGTAGAACAGCTGCCACAAGCGATGCAGCCGAAATACTACGCCCGATTGACGTGGATACCCCGCTGAGGGCGCTGTGCGTAAGGCTTTGTGGCGGAGTAGGAACAAAAAGCGGGACCAATGCTGCCCTTTGCCCCGTTGCTTGCGTACCCCTATTTTGTATTTAGGGTAAACGGTTGTACCAATTGAAAACACTGACGAGCTATTTCCAATTCTTCATTGGTGGGTACCACCAAAATTTTAACGGGTGCCTGTGCTTCGTTTACTTCTTGAATACCAATTGCCGATTGCCGATTTTTGTTTACATCCATGTGAATACCCAAATATTGCAAATGGCTTACTGCCAACTCCCTGATTGCTGCATCGTTTTCGCCCACACCGGCAGTAAACACAAGGGCATCTACCCCATTTAACACAGCAGCATAAGCACCTATATATTTTTTAATTCGGTACGCATACATAGCGTAAGCCAATTGGGCTTCGGTATTGCCTTGTTGTATCAATGCTTTTACATCGCGCATATCGCTTGTGCCTGCCAAGCCCAACAATCCACTCTGTTTGTTTAGCAAATCGCTCACTTCTTGTGTACTGTAACCTAATTGGTTCACCAAGTAAAAAATAACAGAAGGGTCAATATCGCCACTACGAGTACCCATTATTAAACCACTTAAAGGACCAAGACCCATGGTCGTATCTACACATTTGCCCCCATCCACCGCTGCCATACTGCAACCGTTGCCTAAATGGATGGTAATGATTTTGGCTGAGGGATTTTGTAAATAGGCCGCTGCTTGTGCAGAAACATATTTGTGACTTGTGCCATGAAAGCCATACACGCGTACACCATTTTGGGTATACAAGGTATTGGGTACCGCATAACGATAAGCTACCGGAGGCATGGTTTGATGAAAAGCTGTATCGAACACGGCCACTTGTGTAGCTTTGGTAAAAATACTTTCTGCCACTTCGATACCCACGTAATGGGCCGGATTGTGCAAAGGCGCCAAGGGAAACAAGGCTTTTATTTGTGCTTTAACCTCGTTGGTAATGATGGTAGTAGCGGCAAAATGCTCGCCCCCGTGCACAACACGATGGCCAATAACGGTAATATCGTCGGGATTGGCAATAACGCCATATTCAGCGTGTGTTAATAAACGAGCTACCGCCGCTAATCCATCGGCATGCGTGGGCAAGGGATTTTTTTCAGTTATTACTTGTACTTGGTTGTTACGATATATTTTATGGGTAACAATGCCTTCGGCAAGGCCAATACGTTCCACCAAACCACCGCATATTAATGTAGCTTGCGGCATTTTGATTAGCTGGTATTTGATAGAACTACTTCCGGAATTAATTACAAAAATGTGCATAGAAAGGGCTATGAAGGATGAAAAATGGAATTATGCTTGGGCTTGTATGGCCGTAATGACCACTGTATTAAAAATATCGTCTACTGTACAACCCCTACTTAAATCGTTAACCGGTTTGTTAAGGCCTTGTAGCATGGGACCAATGGCTAAGGCGCCTGTTTCGCGCTGAACGGCTTTGTAGGTATTGTTGCCGGTGTTCAAGTCTGGGAAAATGAGGACGCTTGCTTGTCCGGCCACCTGCGAATTGGGCATTTTTTGTTTGCCCACGGTTGGGTCTACGGCGGCATCGTACTGAATAGGGCCTTCTACTTTTAAATCGGGGCGCCGTTCTTTAATCAACTCTGTTGCTTTACGTACTTTATCTACATCCTCGCCTTGACCCGAAGTACCTGACGAGTAAGATAGCATGGCAATCTTCGGTTCTATACCAAACATTTTACTGGTTTCGGCAGAAGAAATGGCTATTTCGGCCAATTGTTCAGATGTTGGATTGGGGTTTACGGCGCAGTCGCCAAAAATAGACACCCTATCTTCTAAACACATGAAGAAAACGGAAGAAACCGTGTGAACGCCTGGTTTGGTTTTTACAAATTGTAAAGCCGGCCGTATGGTGTGTTGGGTAGTATGTACAGCACCGGAAACCATCCCATCTGCTTCGCCCAAGTATACCATCATGGTACCAAAGTAAGAAACATCGGTCATTTGGTCTTTGGCCATGTCGAGGGTTATATTTTTGGCTTTTCTGAGTTCGTACAATGTTTGCACATAGGCATCAAAGCAATCGGCTGCAACCGGATTTAGAATATTGGCTTGCCGTATTTCGTTTTCAATATTGAGTCGTTTTGCGGCAGCAAATAATTCTTCCGGATTACCCAAAAGGGTGAGTGTTACTACTTCTTGTTTGATTAAACGTGCTGCGGCAATTAAAATACGATCATCGTTACCTTCAGGAAGTACAATGTGTTTCTTGGCTGATTTGGCACGCTTTACCAATTGGTATTGAAACATGCGGGGTGTTATGCCTTCGTTGTGAAAATTGTATAATTTATCTTCGATGCTTGTTGTATCTACATATTTATCGAAGGTATTGATGGCTAATGCAATTTTTCGGGAATTATCCGCATAAATGCGCGATTGGGTGCTTCCAATCAAGTTGACAGTTTCAAAAGTACCTGTGGTTACTTGTACAATGGGTACAACGGTTTCGAGTCCGTCTATTAATTTTAAAATAGGTTCTTCCGGTTCCAAGCCCCCTGTGAGTACTAGGCCCGCCACTTTCGGATAGTTTTTTGAAGTATCGGCTTGCAATGCTGCCAAAATAATATCGCCTCTATCGCCGGGTGTTACAATTAAAGTATTGGGTTCTAATCGTGTTAGTAGGTTTCGAAGTTGCATGGCCCCCACAATAAATTTATCTACTTGATTAGCCGTTTGGCTAGCACCAAATAACAAACGTCCTTTGATGGCGGCAACAATTTCTTTCATAGTAGGGTTACCCAAATCTTTATCGTTGGGGATAACCGTTGTGAGTATACTTTTAGGTAATTTATGGGCTAAAAGTTCCTTTACTGCGTCTACATCGTCGTACTTTATTTTATTGGCAACAGCGGCCAATACCTGTACTTCTTTATCGCTAAAACTTTTGCAGTTGGCTACAAAACTATTGGCCACTTCAATAGGTGAATGTCCATCGCCGTTCACCACCAATATTACCGGAATACCTAAATTTTTGGCTATGGCAATATTGGCATCAAATTCAAACGACACGCCCTCCTTTAAAAAGTCGGTACCTTCTACTACTACAAAATCGTGTGCTTCTTCCAGCTTTTTGTATTTCGCAATAATGGTATCAATTATGTAAGCATTGTTGCCCTGTGCTCGGTATTGCAGCACTTCTTCCCTAGTGAAAGCAAACATATCATTGTAAGGGATGGTTAAGCCAAAATGCTGTATCATCATGTTAATGTGGTTATCGAGAGCCACATCGGGGGCATCATTAACAATGGGTTTAAAATAGGCTACCTTTTTGGTTTTGCCTACTAACATGTGCATTAACCCCAATGCAATAATTGATTTACCACTAAACGATTGAGAAGTGGCAATATAAATAGCGTTAATCATACAAATGGTCTTTAAATTCAGAAACTTTCACGATATCAAAGTTGGCCATAATTACATTTTCATAAAATGATACATATCAGCGAAAAAGCCTTAAAATCTGTTTGGAAAAGAGTTGCATCCTACCAATAATCAAACTTGGGAATGACCTTACTCCCCTATTTTATACAAACTGCTTTGTAACCCTAGCGCTACGACATGCGGCTTTTCAATTACAAAAGTTTGTTTACAAAAGTTTCAAAACGGTAGTACTGTTTGGCGATGACTGCCCCCCTATACAACAAGAGGCCATCTCTAGTTGGAGATGACCTCTTGAAATGATTCTTGTATTCACTGTTATCTAACGAGTAGAACAGTTCCTTGTTTTTTCACAATTGACCCGTCATTTTTTACAACACGCAAGGCATACATATATACCCCCCCCGGTTGGTTTTTGCCTTTGTATGTTCCATCCCAACCTCTATCACCCAAATTGGTAGAAACATATACCTGCTCACCCCACTGATTGTAAACACGGAACTCTATGCTGTTAGCAAGGTTCATGTATACTTTCAAGATATCGTTTTTACCATCGTTGTTAGGTGTAAATACATTTGGAACAAATGGATCGCCTTTGAATGTTTTGGTATTAATGGTAACGTAAGCTGTGTCAAAACAAGTATTCACAGATTTACCCACTACCCCAAAGGTTAATGTTTCTTCGTTGCTTGTAGGTATCAAAATATTTTTTTGAACATCAGCCGTTTGATTTGGCAATAAACTTGCCGGCAACCAAGCCGTTACTTCGAAACTTCCATTTGCACTCGCGGTTAACGATTCTAATGTAGACCCTTGGATGGCACTTAAACTTGAAGCATTTAACTGCATCGTGAAGTTATCTACTACAATATCCTTTGTTTTGGTTACACTACAATTGTCGGCGCTAGTGATGGTGTAATTTACGGTGGCAGAACCTGCACCAACGCTTGTAACCAAGCCTGTATTTTTATCAACGGTTACAACCGCGGTATTGTTACTTTCCCAAACGCCACCCGAAGTTGCATTGGTGAATGGAATGGTTGTAAGCCCATTCAAACAAATTTTATCAGCGCCAACTATCTCAGTTGTTAAGGTTGGCACCGCTCTTATTACCGCTGCAATAAATCCTGTATCCGACAAGCATCCATCTGCGGCTGTTGTAAATACAGAATAGTTACCAGGAACTGTAACTGAAATAGCTTTGGTTGTTTCACTGGTACTCCATGTCAAACTACCTGTTGCATTGGTGCTTAATTGGGTAGAACCACATAGTTTTATTGAATCAATAATCGGAGCAGCCGATTTGAATATGGTTACTGACTTGCTAGCTTTTGCAGCACAATTACCTCCATTATTTACCAAATATTCGAAAGTAACAGTTCCTTTATTCAGGCCTGTTACAACACCGCTATTGGCATTGATTGTGGCTATTGATGGATCTAAGCTTACCCAAGTTCCGCCTGTTGTTGGAGTAGTCAAGCTTGGTGCGGTACCAATACAAGAGTTATTCTGACCTTGGATAGCATCAACTGTTATCTGTGTATCTACTTTAATATCAAGCGTGTTTTTGTTGCTACATCCTTTATTATCGGTAAAGGTGTATGTAATGGTAGCGTTACCGGCAGTAATACCTGCTACATTGCCTCCGCCATCTACGGTAACAACATTGGCATTGTTGCTTACCCATGTAAAGTTACCACCGGTATTTGGTGTGGCCGATAGCACATTGCTGCTTCCGGTACACAAAACATTTACACCGTCAATTTTTACTATTGGTAAACTATTCACTAGAATGGCTTTTGAAGCCTCGCCAAAACAGTTTGCATCTAACGATACTTTATAGGTAACTGTGGCAGGAGTTAAACTTTCAGATACTGCTGCTATATTTCCGGCATTGTCTATTGATACAGCGGCACTATTTGATGACCAAACACCACCGATAGTAGTATTGGTAACTTGTGCAACAGCGCCAACACAAATTTCATCCGGCCCTTGTACTTGACTTACCGGCAATGAAACGTCTACTTTCACATTTTTCTCTGCTTTATTAATACAACCATTTACATCTGCTACTTGGTAGGTGATTATCGCCTCGCCTTTAGCAATACCTACAATTTTACCTGTGTTGTCTACAGTTACAAAGGCATCGTTAGAAGTAGACCAAGCTGAAGTAGTAGCTGTGGCATTACCAACCAACGTTGTAGTAGACGCTATACACAAAGCATCCAAACCACTAATTGATACTATTGGTAGTGCGTTGATAGGAATGACTTTTGTTGCCGTTCCTCTACAAAATGCATTGTCTACCGCATATGTAATAGTAGTAGCACCCGGGGCAGCTGCTTTTAGGGTTCCTGTTAAAGGATCGATAGAAGCAATTAGATTGTTATCGGTACTCCATTGCCCGTCTAAAGTATTACTTGATAAGCCAACTTCATCGTTTACACACAATTTGGTAGCACCCGTAATTTCCCCAACAATTAATTTGTCGTTAACTTCTAGTGTTTTAGAAGCACTAGCAGAACAACCATTGGCATCGGTATACAAATAATTGATAGTAGTAGTACCTGTAGTCAAAGTAGTGTTACCGGTAGCAATACCATTTGCATCCACAGTAGCAATAGATTCATTGGAAGAAGTCCACACACCTCCTGCTGTATTTGGAGTAAATCTAGTACGTGTTCCAAAACAAACTGTAGCGTCCCCACTGATTGTTACTATTGGTAAATTGTTTTTAGTGATCGTTTTTTCCAATGTAGTAGAACAATTACCAACTGACACAGTCAGTTTATAGTTACCTACCTCGTTAACTGTTATTTGGTTAGTAGTTGCAATTTGTACTTCGTCTTTGAACCAAGTATTTCCTATAGTTGACGGGGAAGTCAAAACAATACTTCCATTTTCACAAAATGCGTTGGGACCATTGATTGTTGTAGCATCCAAGAAACTAATGATTTTAACAACATCGCTGCTTACAGGCAAACATTTTCCAATGGTAACTTTTACTTGATAATCACCCGCAACGGATGGCGTAATTACTGGAGAAACAGAATCTTTGATTTCAGCATTATTCAACATCCATTGATTATCAGAACTGTAAGATGATTGCAATGTTGTAATGTCGCCACCACAAGTATTACCCGATCCTACTTGTGTAATTACCGGAATATTTGGTGTATTAAGTACCGTAATTACATCACTAGCTACTGGGGCACAATTACCAACGGTAGTAACAACATAATATCTACCGGCTGTCACCTGAACTTGTTTTGTTGTAAAACTGAACCCGGCATCATCTGCATCAAACCACTGGTAAGAGGTAGCATCTGATGCTGTTAAGGTGGTTCTTTTTAGGTTATTTCTACACAAGATGGTGTCTCCACTTATGATAGGCTTATCAGCCACGTTAGTTAACGTTATCACATTACTATTTGCAGTACAATTACCGTCCGATATTTGTACGTAATAACCGCCGGCATTAGCAGCATTATAAGAAGCATTAATTTCTGCATTTAAAGCCCCATTATCCTGACTAAACCATTGATAAGTAACTGGAACAGAAGATGGTTGCGCAGTTAATGGTACGTTACCCGCACAAACACTTGTGGTTGCACTAGTGATAGTTGGAACTTGTAATTCAGGAAACTCACCAATGGTTTTTGTTTCTGAAGAATCAGTACATCCATATATATTGCTAACCACCACCTTGTAATCGCCAACAGACGTAACTACTATGGATTGAAGTGTTGTATCAATACTCAACAAGGTGCCATTTTTATACCATTGGTATTTAGTAACATTGGCACTTGCATTGGCAAACAAAGTAAATCCATTGTCGCCTTTACAGTAGCTATCCTTGCCCGTTGATGTAGTAATAGAAGGTTTGGTAACCCCAATTGCTACAACTGTGAGTGTAGTATCGTTTGTACAAATTGTGCCTTCCCTTCTAATAGTAAAGGTGTAAGTACCAGCTATTAAACGAACGGAATCGTCTTTTACAAAATCTGTTTGATTGATTGACCAAGTGAGGCTATCGCCTAGAACATTGAGCACTTTAAATGTTACAGAATCATTGGTACACGTTGGTAAATTTTGCAATGTCAATCTCGGTTTTTCAGGCGTTGATGGACTTTGTAAAATAGATACAAGAGAATCTTTGGTAAAGCAACCAAAAACATTCTTTGCAGTAACTGTGTATTGACCTATGGGCAAATCTGTGAAAGAGAAGTTTTGTGAGAGCGGATCGCTAAAGTTAGCACCCTTGTCCACTGAGTATGCCAAAGCTTCTTGAGCGGAAGTGAATGTAACGCTACCTACTTTTTCATCACAACCAACTGGGCTTGCTACCGATACAATAGGGAACTCTGGCAAAACCTTGAAATTTAACAGCGTATCTGCAATACAACCCGTAACGGTATCTTTAACATAAATCCGATAATCACCCACCGAAATGTTATTGAATGTTTTCGCAGTATCAAACTTCAAGCCGGTAGTATCTGTACCACCTTTTACAAATAAATACCTTAGTGTATCCGCTATAGGGGAGCTAACCGTTACCGTTGCTAAATTGTTAATACAATCTGCAGATAAAATTTGCATAGTTGGAGCCTGTGAAGTTGCAGAAGGAACAATCACTACTTGTACCACAGTATCACATAAAGGAACATCTGGCTCAAAACCAATTGGATCAGCAAGCTCAACACTATTGGCAATGCGTTTGGCTATTACATTGTAGGTGCCTGGAGGAAGCCCTTCGAATACAGTATCTACACCTACTTTAGGCAAAATGGTATCTGCCAAATCAGGATCAACTGATTTAATCACGTATCTAATTGTATCTAAGGCTACATTACTTAAAGAAGGGAAAATCGTTAATGTAGATTTATTATTGTTAGTACAGTTAGGAGTAGTAAAACTAATAACAGGGCTTTTCGGCAAATACTTCATTTTATAAATGGTTATCTGCGAGGTATCACCAGAACAAGCTGCTGAATCATTAATTGTAATAACACCATATTTTCCGGGCTGTTTTGTAAACGATATGGAATCGATAAGTGGCGGTTCCAAGGTACTGTCTACATATTTTTTCTTAATAAGCGTATCAACAGAAACTCCATTGTAGGACAAAACCACAAAACTTTGATTGTAACCAAAAGTTGTCTGTGGATGAAAAACAATTTGTGCTGAATCGACTCCACAACTTGATTGTATAATGGTTGGGGCCAACTTATCTGGTTTAACAGGAGTAAATACAATGGCAGTATCTTTCAAAGGACAAGCTCTCGATATAGCTGTATCTACAGGAATTGCTTTAAACCAAAGCGTATCTTTCATTACAGATATCGTGTCGAATATTGGGTTTAATATTGGCTCAAAATCAGGAGCAGTTGGATATAATTTAACCGTATCAACCTTGTTGTTTATTGGATCTTTTTTATAGGCGGAACTGTCAATTCTCAAATAAGCAAAGCCAGGTATATCAAAAGTTACAGAACCTGTTAAAACAGTACAAGTAGGTTGTATTGCTGTAACGCTGTAATTTCTTGGAATAGCATAGGGATCATCGAATCTAAAAGAGGTATCATAGCTTGCGCTCTGACATCCATCTTTTGTTGTATAGAAAAAAGTTGAGTACAGTAATTTAATTCCATCTTTACGAACCGGTAAATTGCTAAAGTTATTAAAACCAGTTGCTGTATCTGATGTTGTAGTGAGAAAAACTGGCTCTACTCCATCAGAAGATTTGAAATAGAATTTATTCGAAAATTTAGTTGAATCTAGTCTGTTAAGTTTTTTCAATAGTGAGTCTAAGCGATTACCAGGTATCACATCTTTAGTTAAAGCTGTACCATCATAATAAAGAGTCGTATCAATAATAAATTTACCAACAGTATCACACTGTGGCTGTATAGCCATTATCCTTAGTGGAATTGTAGCAAACTCTTTTACTGAACCCGTTCTAAACCCTGTATCACTCAAGGTACAACCTGTAGGTTCATACTTAACAAAAACGGGGTATTTGGTAGAAGGCCTAATACTATCATTTACTACAGTTTCAAATCCTTTAAAAAAGCTTTTATCTGTATATTTAAAGTATGTAGCACCACTATCAATAGAAATTGAATAATCACTATTCAAGCCGCTAAACAAAATTGACGCGACATTATCTGTACAATTGGGAGATGGAGAAGATGCTCCGGTTGATCTAGGACGAAAAGGAGGGTCAGCAACTTTAACACTTGTAAAACTAGAACGGCAATCTTTTACAGATGCATCAATAGCATAAAATCTATAGGTACTATCACAAGGCTTTAATCCTGCAAATGTATCTGATGTTTGTATTGGTCTAGCTACACAGTTATTCAACAATAAATATGAAATGTTTGGATTTTTGGGCGCCTTAATATAAACAGTACCGGTTCTAATTTCGCAACCCGGCTGCACCACTTCCACAATAGGCCTGTTTTGCGCCGCATTAAATTCAATAACAATAGTAGTGTCTAAAGTTAAATCTCTACCTAGCGCATCCTTTACTTTTACGCTGTATAAACCATTACCTAATCCAGAAATAAATGAAGTGTCGAATATTTTAACAGAATTGTCTGGATAAACGACTTCATATTGATATCCCTTTGCCACAGGTGTTACAAATTGTAAAGAGCCCTTTGCCTCGGCGCATACAGGATTTGATGCTACCACAGATGGCTTAACTGATACGTTTAAAACCACTGATTGGGTAATAGTAAGGGTATCTTTTGAATCTGCAATTTTAAAAGACAAGTTGTCTATAGCAAAATCATTACCAATTTTCGCATTATTGGTATTCACTAATTCTATTGTGGCAATATCTGTATCCGCAGTCCAAGAAATATTTTCGTTATTCCACTGTCCAGCGGTAGAAGACAAAGTTTTTGTAGAAATTACCGTCCCATTAATTCGCACACTAAACTGAGCAGGGGAAATATCTGCCATAGATAGATGACTATAATTGAATTCGTATACTGAATCTTTTAATACAGGAACCGTCTGTCGCCAAAAAGCCAAACCACTAGTGGCAGCGCCATCAACCGCCATCATTCTTGAGCCGCTAATTGGCTTAATATCTTTACTAAAAACAGACTCAAAAGCATCAGCACTAGCCACTAAGCCATAAACTTGCTGTGCGTTAGAAGTATTGGCGTCAAAATGAAAATAGTCAGATCCAAAACCAATATTACCATTTTCAAAATCTGCATTATTCAATAAATTGCTAGGCTGTTTTGTGGTGGTCGAAATGGTATATTGCGTATTAACTTTGGGTTTGACTTCTTGATTGGCCAATGTAGCTATTAAGGTATTATCTCGTGGTATGGAACGCCATATAAAATTAGTGGCACCATTCACATATAAAGATATTGTGGCGCCGGCCAATATGGTATCACGAGAAATAGACTCGTCTTTAAAAAATGAAGCATTTAGTAATTCTAGCGTTTTAAAACTATCCACCACCTCATTACCTCCATTGTCTTTAACAGCAATAACATACGTTTTACCAGGCTCTAAATTGGCAAAATAGGCCCTTTCTTGATAAGCCCCACCATTGATGCGGTACACATATGGAGGCGTACCCCCTGTAGCATACAAAGACACAAATGCATCTTTCTTAGTAATGCCACTATTTAGCTTATATGAGTATGTAAATGCTAACGGCAATTGAACAAAATTCAAATCATCTATTGCAAAATCATTACCATCTATAGATTCCGTAGTATTTGAAATTTGTATATATGCTTTATTTCCAGTGGCTTTCCACTTAAAGCTCATTTGTTTCCACTCGCAAAGTTGTTGCGGGAAAGCTGAGGTATCAGTATTGTAAACTATATCATTAATGCTATTGCCATCCCCTATGAGTACTTGTAGTTTGGGCTTTTCAAAACTATTATTCGTTGTGGAAACTGATTGAACCCAAAAACTAAATAAATAGGTGTTACCTTTTATTACATTAATATCATTGATAATTAAAAACTTGGATGCTTTATTGGTAGCTGCATCCACAATAAGCATTTTACCACTACCGCTTTTGTCTTTACAAGCCGTCCAAGCCGTATTGTAAATCGAAGGATTGGTATCCACCACTATTTGCCCCGCCAAACTAGGCTGGGTCATAGGTGCATAACTATCATTAGTAAACCCTATAAACCCACTTTCAAAACCACTATTTGAAATAAGGTTTGTTTGTGCAGCAATACGCGCGGTGCTGAACGACACTAATAAAAACAAAAATAAAGAGCGAGTGCTCTTTAATAAATTGTTGGTAATTTGGTTAAATGCCAATTTCATCAGATTCATAATTCCCAAAAAATTTTCAAACAAATAAATATATCTAACAGACTTAGATACCATTTTTCTACGGACATCTAAGCTGTTTCCTAATTTTAACATTTCTTTCTGAATGATAACCTTCTTCTTTCGGGAAACCAATGGCTAGCTTCAATTGAAATGTATGAAACCTGTCATTTGCATTAGGGTTACCCCTAGGATAGTTTGCTTTGAACGTACTTGGATTGCCTCTATAAGCTAATGCAAAAACCGATCCTTGGTTTTGGCTTTCAAAATCCTGTTTTGTTACATAACGCTTAGAAGAGACATCGTCTAAATAATCAGTAAATAGATTTCGTACAGAATATTCCAAACCTAAACTAATGAGCTCTGTTATTTGAGCTCGCACACCAATGCCACCTTGAATATTAAATTGTGTTAAAGAATACTTTTCTCCTTTACCAGCTATATTACCCGTTAAATATTGTCCTTCAGTTCCAATACTTTGCAGATAAACTAACCTGCCAATGCTATCGCGAGTGGTAGGCATAAAATTATAAATTCCAGGACCAACAAAAAAGTAAGGTACAACAGCCGACTTTAATGGACTAATTAAATCGTATTGAAAAAGTAATGATACTTCGGATAAAGTAGAAGAAAAACTTAGATTTCTTAGCCTATTACCGGCACTAGACGAGTTAGCATCACTACCACTTACGCCTCCAAACATCGTTTCTAATTTTAGTCTTGCCCTGCTTGCCACATCGTAACTTACACCAATTGTGGCAGACGGATGAATTTCTTTTATTGGAGGCACATCATCTTGTAAATCCCCGCTGTACCAATTGGCTCCCGCACCAAAATGCACTTTAACTTTCTGTGCCGTGGCAATAGTACTTTGAAGTACCAAAATAAACAATGCAAGGAATGTACAAACAATAGAACGCAAAGAAAGAACCATGTTTCAAACGTTTTAATTAGTTAAATATTTCTGAATTCCTTTCTTAACAATAAAACCTCAATCATATACCACTAACAACGAAACCCTTTACTTTTAATTTTGATTATTCATTTCCATAGCACTGTATTCCTATGCTCTTCATAAAAATGTGCTACTTATACGTATCCAAATGCATAATCGAAAAGCGTACTGTTTTGTTAGTTTTGGTGGCAAACAACTATTGCTATTTACTATTAAGCAAATTTCATTCAATTAAGCACAAATAAACACAAAAAATGTGATTATTGTAACAACAAAATAATCCATAAAGGCCTATTGCAAAAAAAAATCTAAATATTGCTACAATTCGTAAACAATATTTAGATTTTTATCCACGGTAGTATGAAAATTACAAATCAGTAATTGGTGAGAACCGAGGCACCAACGATTTCATTACACCCCATGCAATTAAATAGGCCAATGCACAAAATGCAAACATGATGGTATATCCGGTTTCAATATGACCGAGTGCCTTATAATGATCAAATAAAGCACCGCCAACTTTTGACACTACCACTCCGCCCATTCCTCCTGCCATGCCGCCAATGCCCACAACCGTACCTACCGATGTTTTGGGAAACATATCCGATACTGTGGTAAATATATTGGCACTCCAAGCCTGATGTGCAGAGGCACCAATACCAATTAATATTACTGGTACCCAATAACTAATATAACCCAATGGTTGTGCCGCCAAAACCACTAAGGGTATCGTAGCAATAATCAACATTGCTTTCATTCTGCCATCGTAGGGTTGGTAGCCTTTTTGTATAAAATAGGTAGGAAACCATCCACCCCCAATACTACCAAACATAGTCATACTATACAATACAACCAATGGCAGCATCATTCCGGTGCTACTAATGTGGTGCTGATCTTTTAGATAGGCAGGCAACCAAAACAAAAAGAACCACCATACACCATCTGTCATAAATTTACCAAAAGTAAATGCCCAAGTTTGTTTGTAGCCTAACAATTGTATCCAACTTGCTTTAGGTGCTACTTCCACTTTTTGTTCTACTACTTCGGTGGCTAAGTCGCTGTTAATATAGGCCAACTCTTCGGCAGATAGGCGCGTTTGTTTCTCCGGCTTTTCGTACAATACAAACCAAAACAACAACCACAAA
>JAIXOS010000101.1 GCA_027486695.1 Chitinophagaceae bacterium
AAGTGCTGTCCGAAATAATTGTTACTTTGATTCATTGTTTTAAAGTGTGGTAACTTCAAAACAACAAAAAGGGACGCAGAAATGCTTCCCTTTTAGCTTTTTATCGGACAACAATGATTTTTTACTATGTTTCAATTTCGTTGCTCCGTTTTTACCCGCCGTTAGCAGTTCTTTGTACCGATACTTTTTAGGTAGCATCACCCAAAGCTTAGGGTAGTATCCTGATAATCATAAAATGTTGAATTGACAATACATTTTATTGTTAGTGCAAGAATAGAATGGGCTTATAAAAGATTTGTAAATCGAAGCCGTTAACGAAAAATGCCATTATTTTTTTGTTTCTATTTTACGTTATTTTAAAAATTTGTATGAGCTTATTTTTAATTATTTATATAGAGAATAAATAATTTTTTCGGGTAGGTATACGCTCTTTTTTTAGGCATTAACATTTATTTTGCAACTGCCGGCAAGCGTTTTTTACCCAAGTGGTATCTCCTTTTATGAAGGCCGCTTTCTAAAAAAATTAATCCTAATTCTTTCAAACCTTTTTCTCTTTTTTAACTAATAATAAACAATTATGAAAAGTAAACACCTTTTTATGGGGGTAGTTATTGCTGCTACCACATTAACCACCTCTATGTTGTTGGTTGCCTGCTCAAAAAACAACAATACCGATGAACTTGCCGCTTCGGGTACACAAAATGTTTCGTTGTATTTAACGGATGGTCCTGGTAGGTACGATAAAGTGGTTTTGGATATCAAAAGTGTAGAAGTTGTGGTAGATACGTCGAAAGATACACGCAAACATGATCATTCCAATTGGGATACTATTGGCAAACACGGTCCTAAACCCGATTCCGCGCTAGTATGGCAAAGCCTGCAGGTGCAAGCCGGATTGTACGATGTATTGCAATTGCGCAATGGTATCGATACCTTACTCGCTTCTTCGTCTATCGTAGCAGGTAGTGTGCGATTGATTCGTATTAACTTAGGAAACAATTCTTCTGTTACTAAGGACAGCGTTACCTACCCAATTACCCTACCTACTAATGCCGATGCCGCAATTGTACTAAAACTGAAGGGTAATGAGTTTGAACAATATGCCCAAAAACGCCACCGGTTGTGGTTAGATTTTGATGTACAACGCTCCATAATTGAGTTGCCCAATCAGGTATTTGTGTTGCGTCCGTTCTTAAAAACTTTTGTGGCTTCGGCTACAGGCAGCATTAGCGGCAGTGTAGCTCCAAGAGAAGCGCGACCCGTTATTTCCGTATTCAATAGCTCCGATTCCGCTTACGCTATTCCGCAACAAGGAGGCATGTTTAAAATCAGGGGCTTGAAAGATGGTACTTATCAAGTGCATGTATTTGCTACCAACGGATTTAAAGATACTACTATCAACAATGTAGTGATCAGCAATGCCGGCAATGTAAATCTAAACCGTATCGAATTGCACAAATAGTTTGTTTGTTTTGGTTGAGTAAAAGAAGGTTGTTCCGTTCTCGGAATGGCCTTTTTGGGTAAGTATTAGCTATCTGTTTTGGGCGTTCCCCTTCGGGGCGGGCTTTTCGCTTTTACTCCTCGCTGCGCTGCGGGGTAATCGCTTCAATCCCTAACGCAAATTGAGCAAAACCTTAATAATCAAAAATTTATTAACTTTGAATATATATAAATGAGTTTTTTATGAAGGATTACAACAAATAATAAATGCCTTGCTAATACAGCCAAAAAATAGCGTACTAGCAAGGCATTCAGTCAGTTAAGTACAATCAGTCTATATTTCTGTAGGTTTTTCCGCTTTTAATTCTACTAATTACGCTTTCACTTAATTGAAAGTGTGCGGCAATTTGTTTTTGGGTCATTTGCTTATCGCGGAGCATTTCTTTTATCGCTTTCACTTTTTCTTCCGAAAGCAAATCGGGCACTTCTTTTTTGTTGTATTCCAATTGTGTGCCTTTTTGTCCCCACATTACCCCGTTTTGAATACGGTACAACGACATTTCACTGATACCAAACTGCTTGGCAATCATTTTTTTGCGTGTCTTCCTATTGGGGTCGGCAAGCAATTTTCTTATCATTTCTACTTTGCCCAAAGTTAATTTAGCGCCTTGGGTTCTTTGCAGTGCTCTTTGTTTAATAGCATCGGGATTAGCAGCAATGCCAAAGGCACTAGCATCGGACCGTGTTACCCACTTTAAGTTAGTAACAGCATTATTGGCCTTATTTCCGTCTAAATGGATAATAGACAGTTCATTCTCCGCAGGTTGAGGCAAAAAATGGGTGGCTACAATTCGGTGTACAAGGGTACTTTTTTTCTTTTTTTCCTCCTGACAAACGTAATCGAACTGCAAATAACCGGCATTCATTTTACCTTTAATGATGGTGCCATTTTCATCGCCGTAAAACGATTTAATGCGCCCATAATTAGATACCAAGTAGCGTGTTTTGGTTTTGAGCTGCAAGGGTACCCATACTTCATCTTTTACATCTTCGGTACGGGCTTCATTACGGCCATACAATTGCCGATGGTTAATAACTACGGAACGCTTGTTGTTGATAATATTTCGAATCCCCGATTGTGATACTTGGTACTGTTTGGCCAATTCGTTGATTGATACCAACTTATCGGTAAATAACCGAAGTATTTTATCGTGGTCTTCTTTGGATAATTGATTTTTCTTTTTCTTAGCCATTAGGGGTATGCTTTTGAAAACTAGGTGTAAATATAGTGAAGCTTTTAAAAAGGGAATCTATATTTTAATGTCCATTTGTTGCTATCATTACCCATAAAAAAGGCGTTGCACCATGTCAACGCCGTACTAAAGAGAAAAAAACATATTGAATCAACTACTAAAATTGTGTTTGCTGTTTGAATACGGTTGCGCAAAAACAAAAACGGTATACGTGTATTCCATTCTTGTTTTCAGAAGTATACGCACTTTGGTGATTTTATTGTTCTTGTAAGTACCTGTCAAGAGGTTCGCAAGTACAAATTAAATTTCTATCGCCATGCGTATTATTGACTCTTGCTACCGAAGGCCAAAATTTATTATTGGCTACAAATGGCAGTGGAAAAGCCGCTTCTGTTCTTGAATAGGGATAAGGCCATTCATTTCCACAAACCACCGCTTGCGTGTGAGGCGCATTTTTCAATACGTTATGAAGTTTGTCGGCAGCGCCGCTTTCAACGGCTTTGATTTCGTAATAAATATGAATTAAAGCATCGCAAAAGCGGTCCAATTCGGCTTTGTCTTCGCTTTCGGTTGGTTCTATCATAATAGTGCCCGGTACCGGAAAACTCATAGTTGGAGCATGAAAACCATAGTCAATCAGTCGTTTGGCTACATCTTCGGCCTCTATGCCGGCAGATTGTTTGAAGGGTCTTAAATCTACAATAAACTCGTGTGCTGCAGAGCCATTTTGACCGGTATATAAAATGGAATAATATTTCTCTAATCGAGCTTTCATATAATTGGCATTTACAATAGCGTATTCAGTAGCCATTTTTACGCCATTAGCACCAAGTAATTTAATGTAGGCATAGCTGATGAGCAAAATGGAAGCTGAGCCATAAGGGGCAGCCGAAACTGCATGCTGTGCAACGCCTTCGTTTTGAGATAAAGAGATATGCCCTGGCAAATGCGGTGCCAAATGGGCTTTTACACATATAGGGCCCATGCCTGGTCCACCACCGCCATGCGGAATAGCAAAGGTTTTGTGTAAGTTAAGGTGGCACACATCGGCACCAATATTAGCAGGAGAGGTAAGTCCAACTTGTGCATTCATATTGGCTCCGTCCATATATACTTGCCCGCCAAAACGATGTACTATATCGCAAATGTCTTTAATACTTTCTTCAAAAACGCCATGCGTACTAGGATAAGTTACCATCAGTGCAGCAAGCGTAGCTTGATATTGTTCAGCCTTAGCGGCTAAGTCGGCAACATCTATATAGCCTTCGGGTGTTCCTTTTACCACTACCACTTTCATGCCTGCCATAACCGCACTAGCCGGATTGGTGCCATGTGCCGAAATAGGAATTAACACCACATTTCTGTGCCCATTGCCTTGTGCTTTATGATAAGCCATAATGGTAAGTAAGCCGGCATATTCGCCTTGTGCGCCGCTGTTGGGCTGCAAACTACATGCATCAAAGCCCGTAATGATATTTAGAAAATGGGCTAATTCTTGAATGATTTGAGCATATCCTTCGGCTTGATTTTGAGGTACAAATGGATGCAGCGAACTAAATTCCGGCCAGCTGAGTGGTATCATTTCGGTAGCTGCATTTAACTTCATGGTGCAACTACCCAAACTAATCATACTGGTATTGAGCGATAAATCTTTGTTTTCTAGTTGCTTAATGTAACGCATCATTTTGCTTTCGGTATGGTGCGTATTGAACACTTCGTGGGTTAAATATGCAGAGGAACGTTGTGCAAATGCAGGAATGGTGTGCAACGCTTTTTGGCTGTCAAAATCAATCTCGGCTTCATCAAGTCCTTTGGCCTGCGCAAAAACATAAGCAATATCTAGAATGTCTGTTTGGGAGGTAGTTTCGTCTAGCGAAATACTGATGGTATTGCTATTGATGTATCGAAAATTGGTTTGGAATGTTTCTGCAATAGGCTGTATGGTTGCTGCATCGGCTTTGATAACAATGGTATCAAAGTAGTGTTTGTTTTCATTTTCAAAGCCGAGTGTAGCCAATGCATCGGTTAGTACCTGCGCTAGTGTATTAATGCGGTGGGCAATGTTTTTCAGCCCGGTAGGTCCGTGGTATACGGCGTACATAACGGCCATATTGGCCAATAAAGCTTGGGCGGTACAAATATTACTTGTGGCTTTTTCGCGTTTAATGTGTTGTTCTCTTGTTTGCAATGCCATACGCAATGCTCTGTTGCCTTGCGCATCGATGCTTACACCAATTAATCGTCCCGGCATAGCACGTTTAAATTGGTCTTTAGTAGCAAAAAAAGCAGCATGTGGACCGCCATAACCGAGCGGTACGCCAAAACGTTGTGCACTACCTACGGCAACATCGGCACCCAATTCGCCGGGGCTTGTGAGTAATGTAAGCGCTAGTAAGTCAGTAGCCATAACTACATAGGCACCTACATTGTGAACGTTAGCAATAAACCCTCTATAATCTTCAATACTACCCAAATTGTTGGGGTATTGTAATAAGGCACCAAAAAAATTATCGGTTAACAACACTGTTTGGTAATGGCCAAATACCAATTCTATATCCAATGGAGTAGCCCTAGTAATGAGCAAATCTTTGGTTTGTGGAAAAATGGATTCGTCTACAAAAAATTTGTTTTTACCCGCTTTGTTGCTTTGCTGAAACAGCATAGTCATTGCTTCGGCTGCTGCAGTAGCCTCGTCAAGGAGTGATGCATTGGCAATGTCCAAACCGGTTAAATCGGTAATCATGGTTTGAAAGTTGAGCAAACTTTCTAAACGGCCCTGCGAAATTTCGGCCTGATAGGGGGTGTATTGGGTATACCATCCTGGGTTTTCGAAAATATTGCGCAATATAACAGTGGGTGTAATGGTGCCATAGTAGCCCTGTCCAATATAAGTTTTGTATAGTTTGTTTTTTTGAGCTATGGTTTGTAAATCAGTTAAATAGGCATATTCGCCAATGGATTCGGGTAATGCAAGTGCTTGGGTAAGGCGAATGTTTTGGGGTATGGTTTTATCAACGAGCTCTTCAATACTACTTACCCCAATTGATTGGAGCATACTTTGGGTTTCGGTATTATTAGAGCCATTGTGTCTACGTTGAAATTCGGTGTTTTGCAGATGGAAAAGGTTCATATTATAATGCAGCGTATGGTTCGCTTATTTGATTTGTGGCGCAAAATTAAGCCGTACAAGTGTATGTAAAAGGGGAATTATTGGTAGTGGGGAAAGGTTGTGCACTAATTTTTGATAATGTAAAATGAATTATTTTTTTGAATAACCTGTCGGGTACAGTACGTGCGTTAGGGATTGCAGCGATTACCCCACAGCGCAGCGAGGAGTAAAAGCGTATAACCCGACCCGAAGGGGAACGCCCAAGAAATATTACCCGGTCAGTGCATTTTCTGCAGCGCGCATTTGTTGGCTTGTTTGTCGGCTGCCATCGTGGCTGTAACCGGGAGGTCCCCAAACATACAAAAGGCGCTGCTTGATGGTAATATTGGGCTGCATTACATCGTTCCAAATTTGTATCCATTCGTGCAGGATAATGGTAACGGCATTGGCTTGAACAATGTTTTTGGTGAGTCCGTAAGTAAGCGGTTGGTACTGCTGAGGGGGCAGTTCGGGCTGAAAAGTACCAAATAGTTTATCCCATATAATTAAAAACATACCCATGTTTTTGTCGAGGTATTTGGGGTTGCTAGCATGGTGCACACGGTGGTGCGAAGGGGTAACCAAAATATACTCCAACCAACCCATTTTGTGAATCAATTCGGTATGTACAAAAATGCCCCAAATTTGGGTAACGGCATAAATGAACACAATATCGATGGGCGTAAAACCCAAAATAGCCAAGGGAATGAAATAGAGAAAACGATACAATGGCTGGAAAACGGAGGAGCGAAAGCCTACTGTAAAATTGATTACTTGCGCACTGTGGTGTGTAACATGGGTAGCCCAAAAAAAACGTATTTGGTGATCGAAACGATGCAGCCAATAATACAACATATCTTCGGCAAGCAATAACAACAGCCAATAGACCCAAGGGTGTTGCCAACGAACAAGCGCATGTAGGTAAAACCATTGTAAAACGCTTAGATAAACCACTCTAAATCCCAAATCGATACCCCCGTTGAGCAGCATGAGGTAGCAGTTGGTAAGTACATTTTTAAAGGTGTAATTGTTGCGGTGTTGCCAATGCGATAACAAAATTTCTGCCCCTATCATGACAAGATAAATAGGTGTAGCCAGTAAAATGAGCCATTGTTCCTTTATAATATGCATACATTGGCAACTTTAATTACAAAAACATGTTTGTGTATGCAAAGTAAGGTGATACCTTGCAAGCAAATTGCTAAAATAGTCAGGTATTTATGAGCGAACCTTTATTAGAAAATTGGGAGAAAAAAAGTGCAGAACATGCTAAACTATACAAACAACTCCTGCAAAAGCCCGATAAAAACAAAATACTGAAACAATTGCCCGATTTGCATGATGCTGCATTTGAGCAAATTGACTGTTTAACTTGTGCTCGGTGCTGTAAAAACTATTCCCCACGGTTTAAAACGCCCGACATTAAACGAATTAGCAAATTGCTGAAAATGCGCGAAAGTGTATTTATTGATACGTACCTTACCTTGGATAATGAGGGCGATTATGTAAGCAAATCGCAACCTTGTCCTTTTTTGGGTAGCGATAATTACTGCTCTATTTACGATCACCGACCTAGCGACTGCCAGCGTTTTCCTTACACCAACGAAGATGTATTGTTTAAGCGGCCTGCCATCACCTTAAAAAACGCCACATTTTGCCCGGCAGTATATTTTGTGCTCGAAAAATTGCGTTGATTTTAATTTTTTCATTGTTTTTGTACTTATGGCAACTTTAAAAGAAAGAGACGAACTTGTTATTTGGCATCCGTTTACACAGCAAAAAAATAGGCTGCCCGTAATACCCATTGTTCGCGGCAAAGGTAGTTGGTTGTATACCGATGAAGGCACCGGGCTACTTGATGCTATCAGTAGTTGGTGGGTTACTCTGCACGGACATGCGCACCCCTATATTGCCGAACAATTGTACCAACAGGCATTGCAGCTAGAGCAAGTTATTTTTGCAGGGTTTACACACGAACCCGCTGTGGCATTGGCCGAACAATTGCTGCCCTTGCTACCCAATGCCGCCAAACGTGTTTTTTATAGCGATAATGGCAGCACTAGCACCGAGGTTGCCATCAAAATGGCGCTTCAATATTGGTGGAATTTAACACCCGCTGATGCTACGAATGAGCGAAATATTATATTGGCATTCAACAACAGTTATCACGGCGACACATTTGGTGCCATGAGTGTGAGCGATAGGAGCGTATTTACACTAGCGTTTCACGAAAAACTGTTCGATGTATTGTTTATTGATACCCCAACCAACGACAATATAGCTGCCACCCTCGACCTGATTGCCGAAAAAGGGCATCAAATTGCTGCGTTTATTTATGAACCATTGGTGCAAGGCGCCGGCGGACTCAAAATGTACCCGGCTTCTTTGCTAAACCAATTGCTTTATGCGCTGCAACAGCAACAAATTATTTGTATTGCCGACGAAGTAATGACGGGTTTTGGCCGCACAGGACAACTCTTTGCCAGCCAACACCTAACATACCAACCCGATATCATTTGCCTCAGTAAGGGTTTAACTGGTGGTACCATGGCTTTGGGCATTACTGCTTGCAATCAACGTATTTATGATGCTTTTGTAAACGACGATACGTACAAGACCTTTTTTCATGGCCATTCTTTTACAGCCAATCCGCTTGCCTGTACGGCTGCTTTGGCAAGTTTGCACTTACTGCTGCAACCCGAATGTTTGCAGCAAATAGCGTGGATTACCGAACAAAATCAGCTGTTTGCACAGCAAATTGATAGCCTTGATGGCATAAAACAAGTGCGCACACTTGGTACTATCTTGGCCTTTGAAATAGATAAGGGTAAAGATGAATACTTAAACAATATTGGTACGCGCATTACACAATTGGGACTTACGCAACAAGTATATTTACGCCCGTTGGGCAATACCGTTTACATCATGCCTCCCTACTGTTGTACACCTACCGAAATGCAAAGGATTTACCAGTGCTTACAAACCATTATCGATTATTCGGCCAAAGGTATTTTATAATTGTATTACCAAACCCATAGCCCAATGTCTACCTCCCTTCATCGCTTGTTTGCTATTGCCAACCAACCTGTTAAAACCATTGTGGGCTTAATGAGCGGCACTTCGTTAGACGGTTTAGATATTGCAGTGTGTACTTTTACGGGTAGTGGCATGCACACACAAATACAATTGGTGCAGCATACTACCATTCCCTATAACCAACATTTTACCCATACCGTTCAACAAATTTTTGCCAACCGACAAGCCGATTTGCAACAAGTTTGCTTACTCAACAAATGGATTGCGGAACAACATGCCCAAATGGTACTCAATGCCTTGGCTCAATGGCAAATTGCCCCATCTTCCATTGATTGCTTGGCTAGTCACGGACAAACCATTTACCATGCTCCTTTGGCGCTGCACCAACAAGCAACTTATGGTAACGCTACATTACAAATTGGCGATGGCGACCATCTTGCTGTGGCTACAGGAATCATTACTTTGAGCGATTTTAGACAAAAACATTTGGCCGGTGGTGGCGAAGGTGCACCCCTTGCGCTCTATGGCGACTACCTGCTTTTTTCGCACGAAACGGAAGACAGAGTGCTCTTGAACATTGGCGGCATAGCCAACCTTACTTTTTTACCGTCGGGCAAGGCATTACAAGGAATTGTTTGTACCGATGTTGGACCCGGCAATACGTTGCTAGATGCCTATGTGCGCACCCATTTTGCTCCCCTAACTTTCGATGCCGATGCTGCTATTGCTGCTACCGGTACTGTAAACCACCCATTGTTGCAGTTACTCTTGCAACATTCTTTTTTTCAGCAGCCATTTCCAAAAACTACTGGGCCTGAATTATTCCATTTAACGTATCTAGAACAAACGCTTCAGCAATTACCTTTTACGGTGTCGCATGCCGATGTTTTGGCTACTTTGTGTATGTTCACCGCCGCGGGCATTGCCCAAGCTGTCACCAATTTGCCAACAGAAAATGTGTGTATTTACATTAGTGGCGGAGGAATGCACAATCCTTTACTCATGCAGTATTTGCGCTCGTTGCTACCCAATAGCCGTATACAAAGCACCCAACAATTGGGTATTGCTCCCGATGCCAAAGAAGCAGTATTGTTTGCTGTATTGGCTAACGAAACCCTCAGCGGTAGCAAAGTACCTTTTGCTTTGGCACATTTGCCACAATTAAGCATGGGAAAAATTAGCTTGCCCGATTAGCTAGCCTTCCAATAGCGTTGCTTTAGGGCAATTGTTCCACCATTTTTTTCAAGTTGTGTAGGTTTTGTTCCATCATGGTACCCAAAATTTTGTCGTTCATCATACTCCCAAAACGCTCCCACGGATACCAATGTAACTGCTGAACAAACTGCCAATGTACCACTGTGGTGGCTTGTGCTGTATCCTGTTGAATTAAACTTAACGTGCCATTTTGTTGCCAACCTTGTTCTTGGTTGTTCCATACCGAAGTTACCACGTATTTATTGGCAGGCGACTCTGTAATGTGTACTTGCGTTTTGCCCAAGGTACCGGTATAGGCGCTCTGCAATGTGGTGTTGGCTGTATTCATACCCACAATCCATTTTTGCCAGCCGTACAAATTTTGTACATAAGGCAACAGACTGTCTTTGTTGGCTGTAATATCCACCGCTCTAGACACGACTACCGTTCCAGGAAACAGCAATCCCATACTTGTGGCCAATAAAAAAAGAATCACCACACTTATCACCGCCAATTTAATCAATTTCATACGTTTAATTTTTATTATGAGCCAGGGGCCGGTACTACCTAGGAAGCTGTGGAGGCGTTGGCACCATTCAAAGCCGGTACTACTAGTGAGCAAAATGAAACCCTACAATCAATAATCTACTACTCCCATTTGAAAAACTTATATACCACGGCGTAAACCACCACCGTCCATAGTGCCAATACACCCAATTGCGGCCAACATTCCCATAAGCCTACCCCCTCGAACGAAATTTTGCGGATAGCGGAATTAAAGTGGGTAAGTGGTAACAGTTGGGTGCACTGTTGCAGCCATTTGGGAAACACCGTTGTTGGAAAAAATGTACCGGAAAGCAACATTTGCGGAAGACTAAACACGTTGATATACAAAGGGATGGAACTATCTGTTTTGGGCAAACTGGAAAAAAGAAGTCCTACACCCATTAAAAAAACCAACATCATACAACTCAACAAAGTCATTTCTACAAATGTAACCCAACCGTGTGCTAGGGTAAAATGTAGAAACAGATGCCCTACAGCTATTAACACCACCACATTCACCAATTGAAAAAAAATACGGCTAAAGCCAATGCCAATGAGGATGTTGAGTTTTTTAACTGGCGTGGCATAAAAACGCTTTAATATCAATTGTTCTCGTAAGTTAAAAAACGTGTAGGCAATACCAAACAACGTAGCAAACAAAATAGAGAAGCCAATTTGTCCGGGCAACACAAAGTCTATTTGCCGGTAGGCACGCACAAAATACATTTGGGTGGTTATAGTTACCATTTTGGCTACCGGAGGTTCTACAGATTGTTGTAATTTATTAACAATGGATTCTAAAAATAATTGCAGTTTGGCTACGTCGTTGCTCGTGGCAGTCGTGTAGCGCAAGTGCAAGGTATATTGTGGTTTTTGGCCTTGCAGTTTGGGAAGGGCCG
>JAIXOS010000359.1 GCA_027486695.1 Chitinophagaceae bacterium
TCATCGGTAAGGGGTTGTACAATTTCGAAAAATTCGTCTTCATCATCATAGTAACCAATGTACAAATCGTACACATCGGCTGCATGCAAACGGAGCGAAATTTCTACATCTTCTTCGTATTGGTGTATAGAAATGATAGACCACTGATCGTCATCTTCGCAATTGAACAATACTTCCACAGGATTTTGGCTCAATACATGGGTGAGTAATTTTTCTATTAATTCGCCGGTATGGTTTTTAGCCAAGGTTACGTACTTATTCATTGTTAAGAGGGTTTTTATACTGTGCGGCAAATTACGTGCAAAATATTGGGTAATCCAATTAAGAAAACGTACCCCACTATTTAAACGCACCAATCGATTACAATTACTGTTTTAAATGGTCATTCAGTTAATTTGCTATTTTCAACAACAAATAGCTTTGCTTAAATGTAATGTAAAGCGTATATTACTGCTACCATAACAAACACCAATTATCTATATGACGCTCAAACAAAGTTTCAACAATCGTCCGGTACAGTTATTTTATTTTATCGGTGCCTTTTTTGTGGCCAATGCACTCATTGCGGAATGTATTGGAGGTAAAATTTTTTCGTTGGAAAAAACCTTGGGCATTGCACCCATGCAAATGTCGCTTTTTGGCGAAAACAACTTGTCTTTTTCCCTTACTTGCGGTGTTTTGCTTTGGCCACTCGAGTTTATCATGACGGATATTGTAAACGAGTATTTTGGTCCCAAAGCGGTTCGTCGCATTTCGTACACGGCCATTGCCCTTATTTCTTATGCATTCATCATGTTTTATTTGGCTGTAAACGTTACGCCTCCCGATTGGTGGGTTGCATCCAAAAGCAATAGCAATGTACCCGATATGCAATCGGCTTTTTCGGCCATATTTGGTCAAGGCATGTGGATTATTGTTGGTAGTTTGGCCGCTTTTTTGGTAAGTCAGTTAGTAGATGTAACCGTGTTTCACAAAATCAAATCGCTTACCGGCAACAAGTGGGTATGGTTGCGGGCTACCGGTTCTACCATTGTGTCGCAATTGGTAGATAGTTTTGTGGTTTTGTTTATTGCTTTTAAACTAGGTAATAATTGGAGTTGGCAAAAGGTATTGGCTATTTGTATGGTCAATTACGCCTACAAATTTACCATGGCTATTGTGCTTACGCCACTCATTTACTTAATTGAACAGCAAATAGAAAAATATGTAGGCGCCCAAACGGCCGAGCAAATGAAACGCATTGCCATGGGACATCCCGACGAAGAGCCTTTTACCAATATTCCCACAGCCGGCTAGTGAATACAACTATTTACAACCATTGCCATTGATGGAACATAGCCGCCTGTCCGTAGTACATACCTTGTGGGTCGGTAATGTTCCACAAAATGGTATCCTGAATGTAAAATCGTTTCCCCGATTGGCTTATTCTAATTCCTTTGTAGCCATCAATATATCCCTTTGTACGGGCCATTTGTAGCAGTTGCTCACGTTCGGTTTGGTTAATCGGCTCAGCCGATAATCGAGAGGGCAAAGAAGTAAAAATTTGCCAATCCATTTCCCACAACTGCTGTGCTGTAGTATTGGCAAAGTTAAAAATAGGATCTGCTTCGGCATTGTGCGATACCAACGCAAATGGGGCATGGTACAAGGCGTGATACAAGGCTTCATTGCTTAATGGACGAGGCGATACAAGTGGCTTGCCCACCAATTTTTCAAAACTATGTTGCAGTAGCCAACAATGCTCGTATACCTGATGGTTCATGTGTACTTAGATGATTGTTAATGTGACCTAAAAATAAGGGCATTTGTAATAACCTGCTTTTTGGGGGCTATCGAATGATGGTTTTTCAAGCAACGGTAGTTCCTGCTGCCGGCAAGTAGTCCTCGCTACCAATCGCCCTGCGGTTGTTGGTAGCTGTGGGCTACTTTGCCGCATCAGGCAGCCCGTCTGCAGAGGTACTACTAGCAGCAATAACACAAAACGGTGGTGAACTGTTGCCACGAGTGCCACTGTTCAATGGCTCCCGGATGCAACGGGCTTGGTGCGCATCCTGCAAGGTGCGTACCGGAGCGATAGCGCAGCCCAACGCAGCCGGATAGAATGCCCATCCGTAATACCTCAGTTTACAGCCCCCAAAAATGGTCATTGGTTGCACGATAAATTACCTTGCTTATTTACAAGAAGCTTTTTGGGCTCTTGTTGCTAAAAAATTGTGCACAATGATGGGCAAATAGTAATTTTACCCCATGGCAAATCCGCATTTGGAAAAAGACAAAACACAGCAAAATCCCGCTGACAGGGAGTTTGAAAATACCATACGACCGGCTGAAATCAATCAATTTGCCGGTCAGCCGCAGCTCATTGAAAACCTAGTGGTATTTATTAAAGCTGCAAAAATACGGGGCGAAGCCTTGGATCATGTACTGTTTCATGGTCCTCCGGGTTTGGGTAAAACCACGCTTAGCCGAATTGTAGCCAACGAACTAGGCGTCAACATCAAAGAAACATCGGGTCCGGTAATTGAAAAACCCGGTGATTTGGCCGGCTTACTCACCAACTTGGAGCCCAATGATGTATTGTTTATAGATGAAATTCACCGCTTGAGCACCGTGGTGGAAGAGTATCTGTATGCCGCAATGGAAGATTTTAGAATTGATATTATGATAGATAGCGGCCCTAATGCGCGCAGCGTACAAATCAATTTGAATCCCTTTACATTGGTAGGTGCCACTACCCGCAGTGGATTACTGACAGCACCGCTACTATCGAGGTTTGGCATCAAATCAAGATTAGAATATTACAATGCAGCTACCTTGCAAAAAATTATTGAGCGCAGTGCCGTGATATTGAACACCCAAATATCGAGCAGTGCCGCCGGAGAAATAGCCCGTCGTAGCCGTGGTACGCCACGTATAGCCAATGGCTTGCTGCGCCGTGTGCGCGATTTTGCCCAAGTACTCAACGATGGTATTATTGATATTGGCATTACACAACACGCTTTAAAAGCATTGAATGTAGATGAATATGGTTTGGATGAAATGGATAATCGTATTTTACTAGCCATCATCGACAAATTTAAAGGTGGCCCGGTTGGTATTACCACTATTGCCACTGCCGTGGGCGAAGAACCCGGCACACTAGAAGAGGTATACGAACCCTTTTTAATACAAGAAGGCTTTATGCAGCGTACCCCAAGAGGCAGAGAGGTAACCTTAAAAGCCTACCAACATTTGGGCAGAAATGCGCCTTTGCTTGTAAACGGACAACCCAATTTGTTTACCCCTCCAACAACTTAACGGCATCAATTTATTGCCAAAATAATGGGGGCAATTGGACATGAAAAAAGGCAATGCCCTAGTGCGCATTGCCTTTTTTGGTGTGTATAGGTGATGATTTCTAAATAAAAAAGATGTTGGTTACAATTTATACACTAAAAACAGCGCTAAGCCGCTGCCCTGTCCGGTATTGCGCCCTGCCACATCTTTGAACAAGCTGCCCCAAATGGTGGTATTGGCATTTAGAATGTATCCTGCATTGATGGTAAAACGCCAATATTCAAAATCGCGGTTAAGTGTAATTGATGAAGATGACAAATTTACGCTTGAAGCGGTACTACTATTACTAACCACTCCGCTAAAAGTGCCACTCATTTTCCACTGATCATTTAATTGTTTGCCCCCGGTAATATTGGTAAAAAACTGTGTGGGGCCTTGAACGCTCATATATTGACGAACACCCACTTCCATGTCGTAATAGGCATTGCGAATACTCATTTGGCTATTGCCGGCCAAGCCCAATTTACCCTCTAAACCAGTACTCTGAAACCCGATGTAAGGTTCTGTAACATTTTGGTACAATGGTACAATCAGTGATCCGGTAAAGCTTAAGTGTTTGTAATTGTCGTAATGGTTGAGGTAATAACAGAGACCCAAAGTTGCATCGCCCAAGCCGGGTGTTTGTGCAGTTACTCCTGTAGGACTAATGGAACGCTGTACCACGTAAGGAACATTGTAAATAAAATCTAAATCGCGATTAATACCAAAGCCTCCGTAGATACTGAAATAATTAGACGTAAAATTACCAAATCCACTAGTTTGTAATACCCGATTTTTGTCCCAATAACTTGTGGCTTTGTAAAAGTTGTAAGTAGGAATTACTTGGTAGCCGCCACGCCCTAGCGGGAAGCCGGCAAAGCTTTGTTGGCAAAGCAACAAAGCAATAAATAAGCAAAATATATTGTTGTTTTTCATTGTCATAATTGTAAAATACGATTAAAAAATTAATTTTTTAATCTAAATACTTCTTTCAGCCATTGATTTTGGAACATATAGTAGCCTTGTTCCATACTATTGTCGCTATCGGCATTGATGTACATTTCTCTTTTGGGAGCATTGATTTGGTTGTAAAAATTATAAGCACACTGCACGGGGCTATACGTGCTTTTTAAAGCTACTGCAACCAAGGTACTACAATGAATGTCCACCGCAAAACTTTGCGGGTCAAAATAATCCCAAGTGCTAAAAAAAGCGTCTCTATTCATTTTTCTATTGTAAATAAAGTCTTTGAAAGCATATACGGGCCAAGGCGTGTAAGGCTGCCCTTCGCCAATATTAAATTGTGAACGCATGTCCATAAACAGGGGGCGTTCTACAATAAGGCCTTTAATTTTGTTGTCCATACCGGCAATTGCGGCAGCCACACAGCCACCTTGTCCTTCGCCACTTAGGATAATTTTACCTACATCCAACTTTAAATCGTTTCCACTGCGGTATAAAAACTCTAAACCTCGCAATGCATCCATATAGGCTGCCCGATAAATGTATTTGGTTTTGTTGTTGAGTTCGTGTAGCAGGTAGGAATTGTAATCTAATTTTTGGGTATTGTCGCTATTGCCATTGCCTCTTAAGTTGAGCGAAAATACAGCCACATCGCTTCTTGTATCGGGATACAAGTTGGCCATATAGCCCGAAACTTGGTAAATAATGGGGTACTTACCTTTTCCTTTAGGAACAGAAAGCCATCCGCGAATGGTAATATTGCCAATGCTTTGAAATTCAATTAAGTATACATCGGCATTGTTGGTTGCCATATCGCCACGGCGAACGATGCGGAAAGCGGGATTAACAGCGGCCAATTCTCGTTTGGCATCGTCCCAAAAATTGGTAAAATCGTATGGGCGATTGACGATTAGAAAAATTTTTTCGGGTTCCACGCCAAATACATTGGTAATGGTATCGGCAGAACGATTGGTAGTAATAATGAGGTTGGCATTGTAAAAGCCCGGTTGCAGTTTGCTTTTATCAAAATCAAGTTCTTTGTAAAAGCTACCGTATGCATTCATGTACAAGCTAATGTTTTCGTTGTGAATGCTTTGGCCAAAACTGTTTTTAACTTCTACAAGTATGGTACCACGCTGACTATCGTTGACCTTATTTTTGAGTCGGATAAAAAAACCAATATGCCCGTCGTTTGCATTGTATACTCCATTGCGCCGATAAGGTTTTATTTTGTATTCAATATTGGAGTTACTGTTTTGTGCGGTGGCTGTATGCGTAGCAAATACTGCAAAGCATAGTAGTAGCATTGCACCAATACAATAAAACATGTATTTGTTGGAATAGCACATGGGAAATACGGACGGTTATAGGTATAATAACGTAAAAGGTGCTGCAAAATTATATGATTGTGCACTTTGTTAATTATTTTTAACGATTGGAGCGTTTTTTAGCAAACAAAAAAATATTTTTTTTATTTGTTTCGCCTGTCCAAGCCCCACGCTAGTTTGCTTCGGAGGGTAGATAAAAACCCTTTATCGTTCAATTTTACCAAGTGTGCACAAAAAGCTTCTTTTTTTACTGCTATCAATACTTCTTTGTTTACCACTTCTCTGCGTGCATCTAACCCACATATAAACTGATCGGCGCGGGCTTCAATTTCGAACGAAATAATATCGCTGTCGGGTACTACTATCGGTCTTACAGTAAGGTTGTGCGGAGCAACCGGAGTAATAACAAAGCTATTGGATTCAGGGAAAACAATAGGGCCATTGCAGCTAAGACTATAGCCTGTAGAACCGGTAGGTGTAGCTACAATAATGCCATCGGCCCAAAAAGTATTTAAAAATTCGCCATTTAAATAGGTGTGAATTTTGATCATTGGCGAAGTATCACGCTTATGAATAGCAAACTCGTTGAGTGCAAAAGGTGCGTCGGCAAATAATTGAATGCTTGTGTCTATGTGTAGCAAACTGCGTTTGTCTATTTCAAAACTGCGGTTTACAATAGCGTCTACGGCGGTATTTAATTCGTCGCGGCTGATACTTGCCAAAAAGCCCAAACGGCCAAAATTGATACCCAAGATGGGTATTTTTTTATCTTTAATGAGCGTTACACTATCTAAAATAGTGCCATCGCCACCTAAGCTGATAAAACAATCAATTTCGGTGGTTAAATCGTTGGAGCAAGTAAAAACCGCGGCATTTTGTAAAAGGTGTTGGGGAAGGTTGTAAAACTCCAATAAGGGTTTGTAAATCAACAGCTCTATTTGATGTACTAACAGCGCTTCCAATAACATGATGAGGGGCTTTTTTTGCTCATCATCTAATCCTCTGCTATATATTGCTACTTTCATAATGTGTAATAATGGGATATTAAAAATCGTTTCTCGACTGTAAATATAACCCTTGATTGCCCAATTGGTTAAAGCTAAAATCTATTTTGAACACAAAATCGTAAATACTTACAATATCAATGCCTAAACCACAAGTTCGCAGCAATTGGTTGTTGAGCATGCTGTTACCGGCAAATTTGTTGTGGCTATAGCCTAAGTCGCCAAATATTTTAAAGTAAAAGGTAAAAGGTATTTTGTCGTGTGTTTTGCTTTTGATAGGGTTTTTAAAAATGTATTTAAACAATTGCTTGTGCAAGGTGGCTCTAGCCAAGGCGCCGGCAGTACCATCTACTACATAGTATTCTAAGCCACGCATTTGAAAATCGCCGAAGCCAAATAAACGGCTTGTGGTGTAGGCTGCTTGGTTGGGAAAGCGGTAAGCACCTGCTGCTTCAAATCTAAAAAAGGAAGAGGAAGTAATGGGTAAAGCCCAAGTAGCTTGTGCACCTATTTGCCATAAATTGGTAGCACTGTTGAGTCCGCGCTTGTAGATACCGGCGTTGAGTGCATATCCTTTTTTGGGATAAACAATATAATCGAGATTGTAATACTGTGCCGTATAGCTGATATCGGGATAACGCATACTTGTTAGCCCCTTAGGATTGAATTGCGGATTGAGCTGCAACACTGTATCGGCTACTTTTTCGGCCGTATAGCTCATCCGTACATAGTGTCGCCAACGCTGATCGGGTCTGTAGGAGTAGGTGGCGTCAAACCGAGAAATGCTTCTAACTACATCTTTGTATTTAAAAAAAACTTGTTTGTTGTATTGGGTGGTGTAATTGATTTCGCGCTGTGTGGCATACAAAAAACCCACATTAAACCCATGACGCAACGATTTGTCTACAAATGGCAAGCCATATCGTGCGGTAATTTGTTTGTTGTAGCCATTGATGAGCCAAATATTCAAATTGTCGTTTTGACCGGTTGTATTGGCTTGCATAAATTTTATACCATAATTTACCCTGTCCAAACTTCTATTTTCGTTTACCCACCATTGGTTAAAGTTGCGCGATACCAACCTAAAATAGGGCAAAGGAAAAAAATACCATCGTTCTTTTACCGCAATTTCTATATCGGCTACATTGTTTTGGATATTGGCAATAGTGGCGGTAACTTCTAAAAACAAAGCCGTATTGAAAATAAATTCCTTAGATTGTTGCAGTTTTATTGCAAGCTCCTTTTCGGTTAATACATCGCCGGTTTTAAACAGCAACTCCCGCAACAGAATATAATTTTTGGTTTTTTTATTGCCTTTCAATACAATGTTGCCAATTGTGAGCAAACGATTGTTGGTTGCAGAATCTTTAGATGATTGTATCAATTGTGGCGTAACGGCGGCAGATGGGGGCGTATTTTGTGCTTTTGCAGATAAACAAATACAACAGCATACACCTACAAATAACCTGAACCCCATGATAATTGATATAGAAATGAGTAAATAATGTAAAAATAACCGATTGCTAAAACAAGCCGCCTATTTGTTTTACAACTTTAGCCACCCTAATGTCTTTCTTAAATATTGAGGTAGGCCATTAAGTGGTGGTAGTTTTCTTTTAAGGTATTGGCATATTGTTCTTCGCCAAAATAATGATTAATGGTATAATCGTACCGTTGGAATGTGGCAATGATATCGCTTATTTCCATTCGGTTTACCTTAATGGTTACGGTGGTTAGGCCTGTTTGTTGGTTTACTTGTGTATTCAGTTGGGTAATGTAAGCATCATTGGTTTCAACAAGTCTGCTTATTTCGCCAAAGGAAAAATGGCGCCTGTCCACTTCCAATACAATGATGCCGCCCCTTTCGTCGTTGCCCAAAAACTGCGATGCGGTACGCAACAATTGCTGACTGCTAATGGTACCTACTACCTCGTGTTGTGGACTTAAAACCGGAAGCAACGATACTTCGTGTTCGGTAATGGTTTGTAATGCTGCCAAAAAAAAGGTATCGGTAAGTACTGAAGCCTGAATGAACACCTCTTGCAAACTAGCTACAGGTGACTGTTCGTCGGCATCTAACAAATCGGTTTTGGCTATTAAACCAACAAATTTTTCTTCGCTAATAACGGGTAAATGCAGCACATCATAATCGTCCATTAACTGCAATACAAAGCCCACTTTGTCGGTTATACCAACAAGCGGGTAACTATTTTGTATGAGTTGATTGGCTATCATTAGAACGTTACAGATACGTGTTTTTGTAAAAATGCGCTTAATAAAACGTTAAATTCGGCCGGCACTTCCATCATTGGTGCGTGGCCACATTTGTCTATAAAATACAGTTCGCTGTTGGGAATGAGTTGGTGAAATTCCTTGCCAACAAATGGTGGTGTAATGGTATCGTTGTTGCCCCAAATAAGCAGGGTGGGTTGTTTTATTTTTTTCAAATCGTCGCTCAAATTGGTGCGTATAGCACTTTTGGCCAATGCAAGTATTTTGATTACTTTCAATCGGTTGGTGGTAATTTCAAAAACCTCGTCTACCAATTCTTTGCTTGCCATTTCGGGGTCGTAGAAAGTGAGTGCGGTTTTCTTTTTGATGTATTCGTAATCGCCGCGTTTGGGATAGCTATCGCCCATCGCACTTTCAAACAAGCCGCTACTGCCTGTTAAAATAAGGGTTTTTATTTTTTCGGGATGCTTTAATACTTGTACACAAGCCACATGGCCACCTAGCGAATTGCCTAATAAATGAATGTTGTTGTATTTGCGAAGCTCAATAAACTTGTGAACGTAATTTTGTAATCCACTAACGGTGGTATGAAAAATATCCAAATCCAATAAGGGTAAAAGGGGGACTACCACTTTGTACGACTGTTTAAAATGCTCTATCAAATCGCCGAAATTACTCAAGGCACCAAATAGGCCATGAAGCAATACGAGCGGTTCGCCTTCGCCTTCTTCTATAAATTTAAACTTATCGTGCTGTTTTATTTCGTAACTCATGCAATAGTTTTTCTTATGCGAACAAGTATTGGTTGATACTATTCTTGCAAATAAAAGCAAAATCGGTCAAATAGTGCCTAATGGCTTTCTTCTGAATGTTGTTTAATTGTTATGTTGTATACTAAAAAACAACTTTGGTTTGTAAAATTAAGCAGTAATTGTGCCAAAAAAATTTTGCAAGTCGGTAAATAAGTTTTTGAATAAAGGTACTATTTTCCCAATGCCATCCATTGTTCGCGGCCCCATAGGTATAATATAGGCGTAGCACTTAGAACTTTGTAAGGTATTGGTGGTAAAAATGGACAACTGTACTGCAAAAAACAATACAACACTAAAAATTAGGGTATACAACCATCCGTATAAAACAATACCACCCAACTTATTTGCCCAACCCATCAGCATCAGTTCTACACTTTTTTCCAGAATAGCTGCTACCATTCTTATGCTTAAAAGGATGGCAATAAATATCAATACAAATGCCACAAAAGGCAGCCATCCGCCGCTAATATGTGTATGCAATTGCAACCATTTTGCTACTGCCGAGCTCATTTTCAATGCTGCGGCTAGCCCAATGAGTAGCGCAAAAAATGAAAAAATAGCTACTATGAGTCCTTTGTTCCATCCTTTCCAAATGGCTAGCCCCAAAACGATGCAGTAAATAATATCTATTGGCATTGCGGCAAACGATTTAACCCATTACAAGCAAACCCGCTCGTTAGTAGCTTGTAATGGGTTGATGGAAATTAAGGTGTTAGTAATTGTTTTACAATGGCAGATACGGCTTTACCGTCGGCTTTGCCGGCCAATTGTTTGGTAGCTACACCCATTACTTTACCCATGTCGGCAGGACTTGAAGCACCAAGTTCAGCTATGATGTTGGCAATTGCTTCTTTCAGCGCTTCTTCAGATAATGGTTGTGGCAAAAACGTTTCAATAACGGCTATTTCTTCTTGTTCTTTTTGTGCTAAATCTTGTCGGTTTTGTTCGGTATAAATAGTCAAACTATCGCGACGCGATTTGACCATCTTTTGCAACAGTTTCAGTTCTGCCTCTTCGGTAACCACTCCTCCGGCACCGGGTTCCGTTTTGGCTTTAATTATTTCGGCTTTGATCGCTCTTAAGCCACGCAATGCGGCTTCGTTTTTGGCTTTCATTGCGTCTTTCATTTGTGCCATTACAGCATTTTCTAAACTCATAATTGGGAATGTTTAAAATGTGTAAATAAATTGTATTTTCTATACGTTGTTTTCCTTCAGTTGGCTTGCCCTAAACTTGGCATAAAATTCTTTAGCAAACGCTTTCATATCGTTTACCAATGCATGGTTATGGGTAGCCCTATCAAATGAGTCGGCCATGCCCATAAAGGTTTGGTAGTAAAAATCGGCCATTTCGTCTACCATCATTTCTTTTGTCCATAGGTCTATGCGCAAAGCACTTTTATCATCACCATCCCAAAATGCCAACATCATGGCTTTGGCTTTTTGCATCATATCGGCGGTGCTGTCTGTAGCTGTCCAAAGTAGGTTTTCGGGTACTTTATCGTTATCTAATTGTACTTCAACGGTAATAGTCGATTTCATGAGTAGTTGTTTTGTGTATCAAACGAATGCATTTCTGCTTTTGAAAGCATTCGGTATTTAAAAGTGGCAAAAGTAAGCAGTATCTTACAAATACAGTTGGCACTTTACAGATTGGTAAGTACAACTAAGTTTTGCTTAGTGGGTTAAGGTGGTAGTTGGGGCTACTATTTGTATTGCACTTGTGCCCTGTGTAATCGGTCGTTGATTGCGCGGCCTAGCCCCTCGTTAGGGAAGTTTTCGGCAATAATGAGGTCGTAACCCGCTGTATCTAACAACCGCATGGTATCGAACAAACGTTGTGCTGCCTGATTTAAATGGCCTTCGGGCGATAGTAAATACTGGTTTTGTTCGGGTAGTTGGGGGTACAACGTGTTGAAGCCCAAAACGGCAATGTTTTGGTTGGGGTACAGCGCTATTAATGAAGCTACATTGCCTACCATTAACGGTGTGGTTGTAGCATAATGGCTTTTCAGCTGACCGGGGGTATTGGGAACAGTTGCTTCCTGCTGTTCGGATGCCAATATAACCGGTACGCCCGCAACAGCCGCAATAGCTTCTAGAGCTATACCGCCTACACGGTGCACAATGACTGTATGCTGGTTGGTTACCTCCACAATAGTCGATTCTACACCTACCGTACATGCGCCGCCGTCAAGAATGTAGGGAATTATCCCTTGCAAACCTTTGTATACATGCTGTGCGGTGGTGGGACTCACATAACCAAACACATTGGCGCTTGGTGCTGCAAGTGGAAAGGGTAATTGCTGCAATAGCTCTAAAGTAAGTGGATGCTGTGGTATGCGAATAGCTACTTTGTTGCTACCGGCAGTCACCAAACTAGGCACTACATTGGTTTTGGGCAATAGCAGTGTAAATGGCCCCGGCATAAAGGCATGCGCTAATTTTTCGGCAAGGGGCTGTAGGTGTGCGTAAGTACTGATGGATTGAATTGTTGGCACATGTACAATTAACGGATTGAAGCGTGGGCGTTTTTTGGCTTCAAATATTTGAATAACAGCCGCTTCATTCAGGGCGTTGGCCGCCAAACCATACACCGTTTCGGTGGGTATAGCCACAAGTTGTTGCTGTTGCAAGTGGTCAATTGCGGTTGCTAGTTGGTTGCCAATAACGGTTTGCATAGTACTCAAAAATAACAATAAATAGTTTAGCCTTGTTTGTTACACATCCAACAGGAGGGAAGTCTTTTATAGCCAATTGCGCCAGCTACTTTGTTTCATGCCAATGTATATACCATCGTTAGGTCGTACCTCTACTAAGTAGGTAGCTAGGTAATACCCTTCGCCGGAGGTATTGCGCCCGTTGGCAATATTGAATTTGTACCTATGTAAGGGGCAAACGGCATTGCCTGCGGCATCAATAAACCCTTTTGCCATAATGCCACTTGCATGTGGACATTTATGGGCAAAAGCATACAGTTGGTTTTGATAGGTTGCAAGCGTTATGGATTTACCGTGTGCTGCAACTATACACATCTGATTTGCCTGAAATGGAATTGCTTCTATACTGTCGGCTATTTTTTCCCAGGCAATATTGGAATGGCTACTATTAGACATCATTAAAAATACACCGATTTGTAGGGATAGCGAATTTGGTAGAGGTCGCGCACTTTTTGCAATACTATTTCGCGGAGTGCATCTAAGTTTTTGCGTTCTAATGCTGAAATAAACACACAGTTACCTTCAGTTTCCCGCTCCCAACGTTCGCGCAACTCCAACAAAATTTCTTGTTTTACGGTATCTTCCAACCAACTGTCAAAATACTTTTCTTCATACAAGTCCATTTTATTGAAAATGGTCAATATGGGTTTTTCAAAAGCATTTAATTCTTGCAGGGTTTTGTTTACCACCCCTATTTGGTCTTCGTATTGTGGGTGCGAAGTATCTACCACATGCAATAGTATGTCGGCCTCCCTAACTTCATCGAGGGTACTTTTAAAGCTTTCTACCAAGTGGTGGGGTAATTTGCGAATAAAGCCTACCGTATCGCTCAATAAAAAAGGCGTATTTTCAAACACTACTTTTCGGGTAGTGGTATCGAGCGTAGCAAACAATTTGTTTTCGGCAAAAACTTCGCTTTTGCTGAGTGTAGTCATGAGTGTGCTTTTGCCTACATTGGTATAGCCAACAAGTGCTACACGAATAAATTCGCCCCTGTCTTTTCGTTGTGTAAATGCTTGTTTGTCAATTTCGGCAAGCCGACGGCGCAGCAAGGCTATTTTATCTTTCACAATACGGCGGTCGGTTTCAATTTCTGTTTCGCCGGGGCCGCGGCTACCAATACCCCCACCTTGACGTTCCAAGTGCGACCACATACCCTTTAGTCGAGGTAAAATATATTGGTATTGCGCTAGTTCTACTTGTACTTTGGCCTGTGCGGTACGAGCCCGTCGGGCAAAAATATCCAATATTAAATCGCTGCGATCGATGGTTTTTGTTTTCAGTTCTTTTTCGATATTGCCAATTTGCGAACCGGTAAGTTCGTCATCAAAAATCACCAATCCAATGTTTTTGCCTTCGAGGTAGTTTTTAATTTCTTCCAGCTTACCTTTTCCAACAAAGGTTTTGCTATCGGCGTGTGCCATTTTTTGTGTAAACCGTTTTACGGTAATGGCACCGGCAGTTTCGGCCAAAAAAGCAAGTTCGTCTAAGTATTCGGTTACTTGATCGCTAGTTTGGTCTTTTTGAACAAGGCCTACTAAAACGGCTCTGTCTTCATTATTAATTTTTTGTTGCTTGTCTATCAATCCTTATAAAGTTTGTACAAAAGTAAATGATTGTACGTTGCCTTTGTTATGGTAGTTATTGTATAGTTTTTGGTTGTTGTTTGGGGGCATTTGACAGCAAAAAGCTTTTTGACGTATTTTTAACCGCTATCGTGCGGGCAAATCTTTTACTTTTGCCGTGCTTGTGGCAAATACAAGCAGCGATTACCAATAAAGAAATAGAATGAAAAAAACATTGTTAGTAGTAGTATCCCTTGCTGTGGCTGTAGCCGGTGCACAAGCGCAAATAGCCTTGTTTGGCAAAAAAAACAAGGGCGGATATAAGTCGGCCAAAGATAGCATTACCGCTGCGGCTAAACCTGTAGCCGAAATTATTGCTACCCCAAAGGTAAAAAAAGACTATTCTAAAATAGATGTTAGCAATCGTACAGCCGACCATTTTATGTTGCAGTTTGGATCGGATACTTGGACAAACAGACCCGATAGTGTGCGTACCAAAGGGTTTAGCCGACATTTTAACTTGTATTTTATGCTCGACAAACCGTTTAAAAACGACCCACGATACAGCGTAGGTTTTGGTGCGGGTATTGGCAGCAGCAACATGTTTTTCGATAAAACCTATGTAAACCTAAAAGGAACCGGCAGCACGCTTGCTTTCACCAACCAAGATGGTGCAGATCATTACAACAAATTTAAACTCACCACTATTTTCTTAGAACTTCCTGTAGAGTTGCGGTATTTTTCTAATCCGGAAAATGCCAACAAATCGTGGAAGTTTGCTGTAGGCGCTAAAGTAGGTACTTTGTTAAAAGCCTATACCAAAGGCAAAGATTGGCAAAATAAAGATGGACGCAGTTACTTTGGATCATCGTACATCAGCAAGGAATACAGCAAAAAATTCATCAATAGTACCAAAGTGGCCGTATCGGGCAGAGTTGGCTACGGTATTTTTTCGCTACATGGCGATTTTCAAATTACCCCTATTATTAAAGACGGCTATGGACCAAGCATGAATGCCTATTCAATAGGTTTGTGTGTAAGCGGTTTGTAAACCCTATTTTATTGATCCCTACTTAGGGCACCAAAAGTTACATTTCTTATCGGCGAGTTATTAGCAACTCGCCGATTTTTTTTGGAAAGAGATTTCAACCTTATACTATGCAACTGCGATGCTTACTCGCTATTTTGCGGCAAGCTATTGCCAACTGCGATTCTTACTCGCTATTTTGCGGCAAGCTATCGCTAACTGCGATTCCTTCTCGCTATTTTGCGGCAAGCTATCGCTAACTGCGATTCCTTCTCGCCATTTGTCGGCAAGCTATCGCTAACTGCGATGCTTACTCGCTATTTTGCGGCAAGCAATCGCCAACTGCGATTCCTTCTCGCCGTTTTGCGGCAGTCTTTTTTTGTACTTTGTCCGAGCATGTAGCAAGTGGTTGGGAAAATCCAAAACAGTAGAATACCCCATACAAATCACCATATGAACTGCATTCCCCAAAAAACGACAATGGTGGGGATGTATCAAAATGGTTTTTAAGGGTGAAGGTTATAACCAAGCCCAAGGCAAATTGCCCAGACCCACAACCTGAAATACAAAGTGTGGTAATGATGCCACTTTTTGCTTGGAGGTTGCTGATTTCACTTGTTTTTTGTTTGTTGCATTCGTGTTTTCTTACTCATCAATTGGGCATTATTAGCTTTCAAATTTTACTAGCTCATTTACCCGCCCTTTCAATACTTGTTTCCAACTTTTTGTACCAATTTTCATAAATACCTCCCATGCTGCTTCGTTCCGTGTTTATCTACTTTCGTTGTTCTTATTGAATTTGAAGTATTGTTGGCGCTTTGAAAATAGGATAATCGGGTTAATGGACAAAATGTAGGCTAAAAAATGCTTAAACCCTTTATGGGTATAGGTTTGCGGGAAATAGATAAAAAATGAAA
>JAIXOS010000231.1 GCA_027486695.1 Chitinophagaceae bacterium
GCTTGAAAGCGGCCCTGCTTTTTCTACCGTTACCAACTATACCGCACCCGATAACAACTTGGAGTATTACTCCTATTATTTAAAGATGCTGGCAAAGGGCTACCATTTAGGGCCAAACATTGACCACGATAACCACTACACCAATTTTGGTCGTACTGCTTACAGTAGGTTGGCTGTGCTATCGCCAACACTTAGTCGCAACGATTTTTTTGCTGCACTTAAAAAGCGGCAGTTTTTTGCTACGCAAGATTGCGATACCCGCGCGGCATTTTGGCTCAACAATCAGCCAATGGGCAGCATTACAGAGGGCAATACACCACCGGCAATTGCTATTTATGCCGCCGACCCTACCAATAGCACCATTAAACCCTTTATTAAATTGATGTACGGCGTTGCCGGAAGCAATATTACTACCCCTACTACTTTGTTTACCGCTACCGGCAATCAGCTCACCTATACCCACACGGCTGCCCTGAACGATGTGGAAGGCTATTATTTTGCCGATATTACCATCAATGGCAATCGTACCATTACGTCGCCGGTATGGTATACCAAACGGAGTGGTGCACTCCCCTTGCAGTGGTTGTATGTGCAAGGCACCATCAATACCGAACAACAGGCGGTGATAAATTGGCAGGTCAATGGCCACAACGAACAAGTTTGGTTTGTATTGGAAAAAAGCAGGGACGGACTTCGTTTTGCTACTGCCGATAGTGTGTTCAATGGTACACAAACCCAATTTAGCTGGACCGACAAACAAAGTATTGGCGGCACCACCTATTACCGCATCAAACAAATTAACCAAGTAGGAGCTATTAGTTATTCTACCGTAGTACCGGTAACACTTGCGGCGTTGCCTACTTTTCGTTTGCAGGTAGCACCCAATCCGCTGCAACAACAGCAATTGCAATTGATTACGGAAAGTGCTCAATTAACGCCTGCTTCGTTACAATTGTACAATCCAATGGGTCAGTTGGTGTGGCAACTTTCTACTGCACTTGCCCAAGGCAAAGCTACCCATCGCTATACATTGCCATCTACTTTGGTAGCGGGTGTGTATACGCTGCGCGCGGCAACGGCTAATAGCAGCCTTACCTATCGGGTGGTGATTGGGGGGAAGTAGGTTTTGAGTAGTAAGTAGTAAGTAATAAGTTATAAGTGGTAAGTGGTGGGAGGTTTTGGGGAGAGGGTGTTTGGTATAAGGTATGGGGCGTAGGATGTAGGGTGTTTGTAGAAAATACAAACTTGTTTACTAAGGATACAACTCTGTTTGGAAAGGAAACGAACTTGTTTACGAAGGATACAACTGTGTTTAGAAAGTAAACAACTATGTTTAGAAAGGATACTACTGTGTTTAGAAGCCAAAAACCGTGTTTATGACGTTAAAAACCGAGTATCAAATAGCATTTACCGTGTTTAGAACGAATAAATCCGGGTTTACTTTAGCTAAAACCGTGTTTGGCATTTAAAAAACGGTGTTGAAGATGTTAAAAACCGAATATTGAATGGCTTGTTCCGTGTTTATTATGGCTAAAACCGTATTGAGCATGTAAAAAACCGGTTTTTAATAGCGCCTATACAAAAAATGTGTCATGGTTAAAAAAAATACCTACTCCATCCGAGTGTTGGTTTATGCAATTGGGTATCAAAATTCAGCATTTATTCAAAATGCCAATGGTATTTTTGAAAAATGAAGATACTGCTAGTGGAAGATGAAAAAATACTTGCTCAGGAAATCCAACAATATTTCATAGGTCAGGGTTTTGTTTGCGAAAGGGTAAGCTCCGTCGAGGACGCTTTAGATAAAGTAACAATTTATCAGTACGATTGTATTCTGCTAGATTTAATGTTGCCCGACGGCACCGGTACCAAAGTAATTCAAGCTATTAAGCAAGCATACAAAGCAGATGGCATTATCATTATTTCTGCAATCGAAACATTGGAAAAGCGCATTGAAATTTTACAAATGGGCGCAGATGACTTTATTACAAAACCATTTCATTTATCAGAACTCCTAGCTAGAACTCAAGCACTCATCAGACGAAAAAGCTTTCACGGCAACAACCTGGTACTTTATAACGAAATTTGCATAGATACACTCGCAAAAACAGTAACCGTGAAGAACCAATTGATCGATTTCACCAAAAAAGAAATTGATTTGCTGCTATACTTAATCGGTAATGAAAATAGGGTATTATCAAAAGGTGCGATAGCCGAACATTTATCGGGCGACATGGCAGATTTACTCGACAACCACGATTTTGTTTATGCACACATCAAAAACCTAAAAAAGAAACTCCTGAACGCAGGCGCAAATAACTACATTCAATCTGTTTACGGGTTAGGTTATAAATGGAAAAATGAATAAACAACTTTTGTATACCACTCTCAGAACTTACATGTTCTACTCACTTTTGGTATTAATGATAGCTGCACCAATATGCTATTATGCCATTGCCACATTGTATACAAAGGAGGCTGATGATACACTATTGCTACACAAAAGAGAATTTTTATACTATGATGCGCCCAAATTGCAACAAACAAGTATCCCACTTTGGAATGCATTTAATAGAAATAGAAAACTAGACAGTACCAAACACACACCTAAAGAAATACTTTTTTTTAGCCACTATTTAGATACCCTTGATGAGGAAATTGAGCCTTATAGAGAAATTAATTTGCCCGTAATAATTCAAGGAAAAGCATATACTTATTCCGATAAAATCAATTTAGTAGAAAAGGAAGATTTACAGAAAAGCATTGTTGGGTTATTTATATGCATTATTACTGTACTGCTTATAGGTTTCATCATAATTACACATATATTAACCAAACGCCTTTGGCAGCCTTTCTATCAAATTTTGCAACAAATAGAACAATTTGAAATAAATCAACAGTCGCCCCCAATCTTTAAAAAAAGTAAGGTTCAAGAGTTCGATCGCTTACAATCAAGTATCAAACAATTAATCCAAAAGAATACACAGATATATAAAAATCAACAAGAATTTATAGAAAACGCAGCTCATGAGCTACAAACGCCACTTGCTATTTTCAAAGCTCAAATCGATTCATTTATTCAGAATACCGAAATCACCACCTCGCAAGCAGTTATTTTGGCACAACTACATCAACAAGTCAATCGTCTTGAACGCCTAAATAAAAATTTATTATTGCTTTCCAAAATGGACAATCAAGTTTATCACCATAAACAGCCCTACTCCATTACAAGCGCTATACAAAAAAATCTTGCTTTTTTTACAGAACAAGCAGCTGCCAAAAACATCTGCATTACCACATTGCTCAATACACAAATTCAATTGCATACAAACGTAGCATTGGCAGATATTCTTTTAAACAATTTATTTCTAAACGCTATCAAGCACAATATACCGGGCGGCACAATTACCATAAACACCCACCATAAACAAATTTGCTTCAGTAACACAGGTTCACCTATAGCACTTAGCAACAGTCATTTATTTCAACGCTTTTCTAAATTGAACCCTTCTACAGATGGTTCAGGCTTAGGATTAGCAATCATTAAAAAAATTGCAGACCTTAACGATTGGCAAATAACTTATGATTATAAAGAAGGTCAACATATTTTTTCTCTACAATTCTAAAATTCAATTTTAATTCAGAATAGGCTTAGAATTTTGCATATAAATTACTACCATTATCACCATCTTGCAAAACGGCATTGTTTGAAAGCTAATTGCAATAAAAAAGCACTTTTGTATGCGCATTTATTTGTTACTCCTTTTTTATTTATTTTTTAGCATCATTAATTGTTCTGCACAAACATTGGTTACCGTTTCGGGGATTGTGAAAAACACAGCCACCAAAAAACCATTACCCTTCGTTAACATGGTGCTTGCAACCGCTAAAGACAGTGTTTTTGTTAGCGGTACCATTACCAACGAAAACGGACGCTTTTCATTGACCAAAATTCAACCGGGCAATTATACCTTAACTATTAGCAGCCTTGGATTTGCAACCAAAAAGCAATCTCTCTTTGTAGGTACCCTTTCCGAATACCTCGACATCAAACCCATTGAACTAACCGAAAACCTAGTAGAACTGAACGAAGTAACAGTTACTAGCCGTACGAGCAATGCAGTCGACAAAATGGATAAAAAAACATTTTCCGTTGCTAGCAATCTTACCCAAACGGGCGGTTCTGTGCTGCAAGCCCTACAAAACTTACCGGGCGTTACCGTTCAGGACGGTAAAGTACAACTACGGGGTAGCGATAAAATAACGGTACTGATAGATGGAAAACAAACTGCCTTAACGGGTTTTGGCAGCCAAACGGGTTTGGATAATATTCCGGCTTCGGCTATTGAAAAAATTGAAATTGTCAACAATCCGTCGGCTAAATACGAAGCAAATGGCAGTGCCGGCAGCATTAATATTGTATACAAAAAAAATCAACAAAACGGACTGCATGGCAAAGTGGCACTTACTACCGGATTGGGCTCGCTGTGGGTGCGCCAAACCAATTTACCCACTATTACCCCGCAATACACTAGCACCCCCAAAATAAACCCGCATGCTTCGCTCAATTACAAACACAATCGCTTCAATTTTTTCTTTCAGGGCGACTATTTGTATACCGAAACCTTGAACAAAAACGAATTTGTAACCCGTACTTACCAAACAGACAACACCATTCGTTCGCAATTAAAGCGCAATCGCAATACAAATTTTACAACTTTTAAATCGGGCGTAGATGTTACCCTTAACCAACACAACACGTTGACTATTTCTGCGCTGTTTGGCAGCGAAAAAATTATTGACCGTGGCGATCAGCCGTTTTTTGATGCCCAACTTGAACAACGCAAACGTTTGTGGCAATTTTTGGAAGATGAGTTGAAAACAACCGTCATGACAACGGCCAACTATTTGCACCACTTTCAACAAGCAGGGCATTTGTTGAAAATGGGTGTTAATTACACCTTTCACAGAGAGGATGAAAAGTATTTTTACAACAATTACTTGCCTGCTACCAACGGCACCGACGCCTTTAAACTATTATCGGACGAACGCGTTTACGATGCCACAATCGACTATACCAAACCCCTCACCTACGGTCGCTTGGAATTGGGTTTGAAATACCGAAGCAGAAACATACCCACCAACATGCAGTTTTTACCCGGCACCAACTCAGTAATTGATGCCAACGCAGGCGGAGCGGCCACTTACCAAGAGCGCATACCCGCCATTTATGGCAACTACCTTTTTGAAAACAACAGGTGGGAAGCCGAACTTGGCTTACGGATAGAAAAAGTAACCATTCGGTACTACGTACAGCCCAACCACCCGGTATACAAAAGCGATGGTTACGAGTACACACAACCTTTTCCCAACATGCGATTGGCTTATAAAATAAACCAACACAACAAACTTACGTTACTTTATACCCGGCGTGTAGACCGACCCAATGAAGTAGATATCCGAATTTTTCCCAAATACGACGATGCCGAAATTATTAAAGTAGGCAATCCTGCCTTGCAACCCCAATTTACCCATTCCTTTGAGCTTGGACACAAAAGCAGTTGGACAAAAGGAAGCCTTTACAGTGCCCTGTACCACAAAATAGCCAACGGAACCATTACCCGAATTGCAGGTACCGTGCCGCCGAGTAACCTTATTTATGCAGTATTTCAAAATGTTAACCAAAGCTACTTAACGGGCATCGAAATGGTGTGGGCACAAAAAATATCGGCTAGCTACGCCTTTAACTTCAACCTCAATGCTTACCAAAATACCCTAGCCGCTTTTAGCGTAGAAAATAAGTATCCAAGCACGCACACCTATACGGCAACGGAGCAACACTTTATATCGGGCAATATTAAATTCAATCATTTTTTGCAGTTATCCAAACAAATCAATACGCAACTAAGCCTTATTTATTTGGCACCGGATATCATTCCGCAAGGAAGCATACAGTCGCGCTTTTCATTAGATATAGGCTTGAAAAAATCTATCCAACACGGCAAAGGAGAAATAGTGGCCAATGCAACCGATTTGTTCAACACCCTGATGATAAAAAAACAAATCAATGGTCAAGGGTTTCGCTACACAAGCAGCGACTATGCCGAAACCCAAGTAATCAGGGTAGGCTATCACTATAAATGGTAAAATGGTAAACCTACAACCCCGCCCCTACACAACCAATTGGCCTTAATGGACTCTACCACTCACTGCCACGAGGCACAAAGGCTTTGCCTTAGCAAGAAAATAGTTATGGGCCAAGGGCTGGTACTACATATTCAGCGACATGGGCGTTGGCACCGTTGTACTGAGGAAACTATGTTTGGGCAACGCGAACTACTCCCCCACTATTTCTTGCTCCGGCAATTGCCATACAAACGCAGGATCTTTTTTAAACCAAGTCATTTGTCGTTTGGCATAGTGTCGGGTGTTGATTTGTATTTGTTCTATCGCTTGTGGCAAGTTGCAATGACCATCAAAATAGTCAAACAATTCTTTGTAGCCTACAGTTTGCAAAGCATTCAAATGTTTGTAGGTATACAATTGTTCTGCTTCCGCTACCAAACCACTTGCTACCATATTTACCACCCGTTGGTTGATGCGTTCGTACAGCTGTGTTCTTGGCAATTCCAATCCAATTTTTTGAATAGCAAACGGGCGTATTTGTTTTTGCTGTACCCTAAACTCAGTAATAGACTGTCCGGTAGCAGTAACTACCTCTAAAGCACGCAGCAAGCGTTGTGGATTTTGTTGTTCGGCCACAGCCCAAAAAGCCGGATCAAGTTGTTGTATTTGTTGTTGTAACCAAGGTAAGCCCTCCAATTGGTATTGTTGCAATAATTGCTCACGGATAGCTGTATCAATTGCCGGCATGGCATCTATCCCATCGCAAAAGGCTTTTACATACAGTCCGGTGCCACCCACCATTACCACCGACCCAAACTGTTGGAGCAACGTAGTTACTACATTTAAAGCATATTGCTCGTACAAGCCGGCATTCATTTCCTCATGAATGGAATGCGAATTGATGAAATAATGTGGCACAGCCTGCAATTCCTCTGCACTTGGTTTGGCTACACCAATGCCCAACTCCGTGTAGCACTGCCTGCTATCTGCCGATACAATTGGCACTTGCAGCCGCTGAGCCAAACGAATTGCAGCAGCAGTTTTCCCCACCGCTGTGGGGCCGGCAATTACATAAACGGTATGTGGTGTAGGCATGTTTATCAACGTAGGTTTTACAGAAAAGGTGCAACCATTCATTTAAACAGCAACCCAATCAAATGACAGTGTTAGTTATTGCTGCATCAACCATTCCTTTAGGTGCTCAAAACCCGCATCCATCACAATACTTTGTTTTTGCTGTTGCAATAAGTGCTGCACTTGCTGCGGATAGGCCAAAGCTTGACCGGTTGCTTTTTCAACCGTATCAGGAAATTTAATGGGGTGTGCCGTTTCTAAAATAAAACCACTTTGTTCGGGATGTTGTTGCAAATAGGTTGCTAGTGCATGGTAACCCACTGCACCATGCGGATCGAGGGTGTAACCGTATTGTTTGAATACTTGTTGAATGGTATGTTCGGTAATCGCATCGCTTACACTTACGCTACTAAACACCTGCTGCAAATGGGCAAATTGCTGTTGAAACAAAGCCAATATGCGAATAAAATTACTAGGGTTGCCCACATCCATCGCATTGGAAATAGTGGCTATCGCATTTTTAGGTTCGTATTGTTGGGTTTGCATGTACCGAGGTACTACATCGTTGGCATTACATGCTGCTAAAAAATGCTGTACCGGCAAGCCCGATACATGCGCTAAGATACCGGCACAAATATTGCCAAAATTACCACTAGGCACACAAATAACCGGTGGATTGGCCTCTTGCCATTGTTGGTATGCAAAGAAGTAGTACAACTGTTGTGGCAACCATCGAGCTACATTAATGGAATTAGCCGAAGTAAGCGACAATTTATTGTTCAAGTCGGCATCCATAAATGCCTGCTTAACCATCGCCTGACAATCGTCAAAATTGCCCTTTACTTCTATTGCCCGAATATTTTTTCCTAAGGTTGTCAACTGTAATTCCTGTATTGGACTTACTTTTCCCGAAGGGTATAAAATAACCACATCAACCCCATCCACCCCTAAAAAACCATTGGCAACGGCACCGCCTGTATCGCCACTTGTGGCTACCAACACGGTTACATGGTGGTACGCATGTCGGTTAAAATAACCCAAACAACGGCTCATAAACCGAGCACCTACATCTTTAAATGCCAAAGTAGGTCCGTGAAACAATTCCAAAGAACCAATATTGTTACTAATGGGCACTAATGGAAAATCGAAATTGATGGTTTCGGCAATAATTTCGTTCAGCACATCGTCGGGTATACTATCCCCCACGTAGGGTTTCATTACGGTAACGCCAACCGCCTCTTTGCTGTACTGACGAATATTTTCTACAAAGCCTTTCGGCAATACGGGTATGTTTTCGGGGAAATACAAACCTTTATCGGGTGCTTGTCCGCGAACGGCGGCTTCGGCAAAAGTAACTTTGGGAGATTGTTGGTTAAGACTATAATAATTCATGCATGGATAATTGTACTAGGTAAAACAGCAGCAATACACCGCAATTGTATCTACTGTGGCGGTGCTAACTAGTGTTACCATTTCAGTTAAATTAGTTTAACACCTTGTTGGTTGATGGTAGTTACATGAGTATGAAAATCGAGCCCAATGCGGGTATATACTTCTTTCATCACGGCTTCTACGGCCAAAGCTGTTTCCGCATCTTTACTCAACATAAAAATAGACGGCCCGGAACCCGATATACCGCCGCCTAAAGCACCGGCGGCCTTGCATTTGGATTTCACTTCGTCGAATCCCGGAATCAAAATGCTCCGAACGGGTTCAATAATGACATCTTCTAAGCTACGACCAATTAAATCGTAGTCGTGCTGAATGAGTCCTGCTACCAATCCGGCAATATTACCCCACTGTTTAATGGCATCTTTCAACAACACATTTTGTTTCAAAATTTGTCGTGCATCGGAAGTGCGCACCTCAATTTGTGGGTGCACTACGGTTACGTGTAGCGGTGGAGCATCTATACTAATAATATCTAAAGGAAAAATAGAACGAATCAACGTAACGCCACCATAAATAGCGGGTGCAATATTATCGGCATGCTTTACGCCACTTGCTACTTTTTCGCCAAACATGGCAAAACGCACCAAATCTTCTTTGCTAAACCGATTGCCAAGCAAATAGTTAGCGGCTACAACAGCACCTGCGGCACTTGCTGCACTACTACCAATACCGCTACCCGGTTTAATGTGTTTTTCGCTTGTCAGTACAAAGCCCTGCACATCGGGAGCATCTTCTAACAAAGCCAATAAAGCCGCACCCGATACGTTTTTTTCGGCTTCGAGGGGCAAATCGTAGTCGTCTTTGTTGATAATGGTAACCCCTTTTTGGTTGCTCAATTCAATTTCGAAAATATCTGTAGGATTGTCTAGTGCAAACCCAAGAATATCAAATCCGCATACCACATTGGCTACTGTAGCCGGCGAAAGTACCCGCACTTTAGAACCAACAGCTGTTTGTATTGCAGCACTCATTGCATATGTTTTTTGAATCTTAAAATAGCTGATATACAGCGAACACCCTCCGTTTCAGTTAATCATTCAGTTGGTTATTATCCTACTGCTACCCGCATGATATCGGCGAATACGCCACTAGCAGTAACATCGGCACCGGCACCTGCACCTTTTACTACTAAAGGCTGTTCAGGATAACGTTGGGTATAGAACAATACGATATTGTCTTTGCCATACAAATGGTAAAAATCGCTATTAGACGGAATGTGTTGTAATCCTACCGAGGCCTTGCCATTTTCAAAAGAAGCTACAAACTTCAATTTGCAATTTTCTTTTGCTGCGGCATCGTACAATGCTTTAAAATGCGCTTCATTAATGGCCATTGCCACATAAAAGTCGGCCACACTGCCATCAAAACAGCTTGCAGGCAAAAATCCGTTATTGGCAATATCGTCCATTTCAATGCGTTCACCTGCTTCCCTTGCCAATATCATGATTTTGCGCATTACATCGGTACCACCTAAATCTAAGCGTGGGTCGGGTTCGGTGTATCCTTCGTCTTGGGCTTGCTTCACCACTTCTGCAAACGGCTTGGTGCCATCATAATTATTGAAAACGAAGTTCAAAGTGCCAGACAAAACGGCTTGTATACGATTGACTTTGTCACCACTTTTAATCAAATCGTTCAATGTACCAATAACGGGCAATCCGGCACCAACATTGGTTTCAAACAAATATTGGGTATTGTATTCTTTGGCAAGCGATTTTAAATGTTTGTAGTTATCAAAGGCTGATGAAGCGGCAATTTTATTACAAGCTACTACAGACACGCTTTTGCTCAACAATTGGTGATAAATATCGGCTACAGTTGCGTTAGCGGTAATATCTACAAACACGCTATTGCGCAAGTTTTTCTGAATAATGGTTTGTACAAATGCGGCTAAATCCATCGATTCAGCTGAACCCAAAGCAGCTTTCCAATTATTCAAATCTA
>JAIXOS010000264.1 GCA_027486695.1 Chitinophagaceae bacterium
TATTGCCCGTAGTGCTTGGTGTTGTGGAGCTCAGGCCATCATTGTTCCTGATAAAGGTACTGGTGCCTTAAACGAAGAAGCAATGAAAAGTAGTGCCGGTGCATTAGAACATATTCACATTTGTAGAGTCAACAGTTTGTTAAAAGCAGTAGACACGTTACACTTAAATGGCATTCAAGTGTACACAACTGAAATGCGCGCCGACAAAAATTTGTTTGAATTGGATTTTTCCAATCCTTGTTGCATTATTATGGGCGATGAAGGCCGTGGGGTGCAGCCCTATTTGGCGAAAGCTGCCGACAGTTTTTTCAAAATTCCGATGGCTGTAAAGTTTGATTCTTTCAATGTATCGGTAGCATCGGGTATTATTTTATATGAAGCCATGAAACAACGTTTAACCCTATAATCAAATTAGGATAGGCTTGTACTACTATTTCTGAATAGTAAAGTAGAAATTTTACCAAATAATGCCACGGAATGAATTAGGTATTTTATAAATAGCAGCCATCCATTCAATAAAAAATTTGATATGAGCTTCGAAATTATTACCTAGCCTTAATTTTTCGCATTGACTGATTGTATAAATGAATTATTTTTTCTGTCAATATGCTATCCGATTTAGTAGGCATTTTGTTAAACATAATAGTTCGTATGCTAGAGTTTTCAACTCCATTTGTTGCCACCACATTATATGCTGTTAAATATTCATTATGTGATTTTTGAAATTCATTCAAAGCAGCTTTCGTATAAAAAAGGTACACTTCCAAAAAATTGTTGGAAACGACTATTTCGATATTAATAATTTTAATAGGTTAGTATCTATATTTTTGAAATTAAAAAGACCTTCTTAGAGTAATGTTTATCTAAGTTAATCGTAGCCAAATCGAACTGAAAATGCTCTAATAAACAAATAAAGGTTAGCTACAAGCAAATGTGGCTAACCTTTACTAGGTAATGCGTGTGTAAATGTTATTTTCTATCCAATATTTCTGTACCCACTTCTCCTTTTACGGGCACATCTTCAAAACGCTGAATTTCTTTATCTGTTGGTAATTTTTTGCGGTATTCATCTACAAATAATCCAATTTTTTCAACAGGAATGTCTTTGAAGCCGGGTAAATCTTTAAATATTTTGCTATCGAGTTTCAATTTAAAATTGTTACCTGCCATATTTACAAAGCCCGGATCATCACTGTATGTCATATTTTGTCCATTGGCAATTGCCATTGTAGTGTCGTAAGCTTTGTTACGAACAATTTTACAAGTAAACGGCTTTCCACAATTTACACTCACATTGTTATAAATTTTATTTACAGGATTGGCTGAAATAAACTGAAAACCGTAATTACAATTGATGGCAATATTATTATAACATTCAATAGTTTGTGGGTTGGTTACCTGACTGCCTATTTTGTACAAATAAGCAGTACCGCGACGTTTGGGTTGACTCTGCAACGCAATGATATTACCAAACACTTTCATATCCCGATGGTCATGGTCAAAGTAAATGGCATCGCCAATAGGACTGTTATGAACGAAGTTGTAACAGAAAGTATGGTTGCCCATTCTTTCGTATTTATCATATGCATAAAAAGCTCCCATATCATCCGACACCTGACAATAACTAAATACCTCGTTGTATGCAAAATAAGAATCCCAACTACCGAATAAAACTCCCACATGCGGTGTATGATGAACCAAATTGTGCTCTATTTTCATGCCTACTGCAACATGGTGACCGCCACCGCCGCCCCCAGTAAATCCTGCATTGATACCCGCAGCATATACACGAACTAAACGACTAAAATGGTATACATGGTTATTGATAATAGAAAAATTAGCCGGAATACGAGGATTGGCATTTTCATCGCCACCCCGCAACCAAATACCGCCTGCCCCCGTTTCGTACACATCGTTGCTAAGTACTTTATGGTCAAAACCACCATCTAATACAATGCCATTTTGTGTAATATTGCGTACCGTACAGCCAGCAATTAAGTTATTGGCACCTCCACGTACTGCAATGCCATCGCCCAAATTTTCTTCCACCGTTAATTTCTTCAACTGAATGTGCTTGGCATTATTGAGTAAAATAAGTGGCTGACGATTGTCGGCTATGCTAATTGTTGCATTTGTTAAAGGATGAGGAGGGTAGAAATACAATTTCCCTGTTTCAAAATCAAGTGCCCACTCTCCCGGCACATCAATTTCTTCCGGCAAATTCATTAACCAATATGGCTCTTTACCATTTCCTTCCGGACGAGTATATTTATTACCAATACCACCGGTTACAGGAACGGCCAGAGTAATAGTTTTGGCAACAGTATCAATTTTGGCCACTCTAACAGCTTCGTTTTGCCAAGGAATACGCCAAAAACCTTTTAACCAAACACCTTTATTCAGCAATTGCGCCCATGACGCTGTACGTGGATCTCGGTATTCAAACACACCCGGACGAGGCGGTAAGGTTTCCATTTTTTTCTCCCCGTAAAAATCTTCCCAATTCGCTTTTTTGCTTTCTTGTCCGCCGCCGTTAATCAATACTTTCTTCATCGTCATATCGCTAGTATTGGGATAACGCGATAAGGGCATTCTTTTTTGGTTAACAAACAATTCTACAATTCCACCATCATCAGTAAAAATATCTGCATATGGTTTAATACTATTACAACCCAAAGCCTTTAAATCAATTTCCACAATACTATCGCGCAATCTAGCTGCAAAGCGTTGTAAAACCTGTGGCTGTGTAATTTTTTTAACCGCAACTTTTGGAATATTCACTGCACCCTTAATTGTTACCTTTTCATCTGCAAAGGCTGTGTAAGTAACAGGTGCAGTTGCTGTACCACCATCTTCGGCTGTAAATTCCACCGACTTTGGCATGTAATAAACACCACCACGTACATAAACCGTTACGGGCTTTCCTTCATGTGGCGTTTTACGCAACACATCGCGTGCTTTTTGAATGGTAGCAAATGGTTTTTCTTTCGTTCCCGGATTTTTATCATTTCCTTTTGGGCTTACAAAAAAATCCTGTGCATGAATAATTTGAACACATAAACATAGCAATGCCAAGGGAATACACTTTGGTTTAAACATGGTTGATTATTTTACAATTATTTTTTGAAGATGAATTGTTTGTTGGTTATCAGTTATTTTTAAATAATAAGTACCTGCCGGAATGTGTTGCGCAAAAGCGAGATGGTGTTTTAAAGTTTTGGTGCTAATGTTTTTGTAAAAATATAGTTTTCCCTGCATATCATGAATACTTACCAGATATTGTGGAGTACTGGTTGTTGTTAATTGTACATTGATAGATTGCTGTGTAACAATTGTTGGATAAATACGAATGAGCGACGATTGCTCCCTAACTGCTTTAACAGATGCAGAATAGGTGGTGACACCACTTGAAGATGTAGCCTTTATTCGATAGTAGCAAACCGGAAGTAGACAGGTATCTTCTGCAAGATAGCTATTTTGGTTGTTGTTGTTGAGCTCTGTCATCGGTACATATACCGCACCATCCGTACTTTTTTCAATAGTATATTTTTGAATATTGTATTGGTTGATGGCAGTAAATTGAATCCGATTACTTTGGCTCAATATGGATGCTGTTAGGTTAGTAAAGCGTAATGGAAGCACCGCAACTTGTTTGAACACCACTTTAAAACGGTTAAAAAAGCTAGCACTGTCAGTAGTACTAGTAAACGGTATTTTTACAACTGTATTGGCTGTTAAAGGGGTTTCTGTGTGCAGCCAATTGTCCTTTAGCCAAGCGCTTACTGTTCCAAAAGATGCAGGTAATTGACATTGTAATACATAGTTAGTTTGCTGACGAAGGTTAGATAAGCCAATTTGGAGGCTGTCTCCTACTATTGGGTATCGATTAGCGCTCACAGATAACCAATTTTTGTTCTGTATTAGATAAATATTTTCGTAGGGATTGATATATTTACCTGCGTCATCGATATCAATTTCATTGCTATAAATTGGGTTGAAGAGGATTACCGCACCATCTGCAACAACCGTATCCTTGTTAAGGATGGTATGTAATTGAAGACCTATTTTATCAATACTGGTATTGCCAAAAACATCTTTTAATGGGAAGCTATTTTTGTTTGTTATTTTATCTGTTTCCTGGAAGGATACCACAACATCGTTTCCACTATGGTCGTTTTGTACAAAAAAACTTTGTCCGGGCTGAATTATTGAATTATTGAACGGTAATGTACTTATACCATTTTGGTGCACTGTAACATAAGCCCCATTATTATTATTAGCGGCCTGATTCCATACCCAATAATAAGGACTTAGAGATCCATTGGTACTTAACGCCACGCTTCGGTTGTACACTTTTTGCCAATCAATGGCGCAGGCATAGGGGTTAGAAATTAAGCTAAAGCCATAATCGTTGTTGTTTTTACCGGTAGGTGTAGTGTTTTTGTTAAGCAAAAAGTTGTGACTAGCGCTTCCTGCAAAATTCCAATTGGGTGTTGTGTTGCTACTTAATGTAATGGTACCTGTTGCCAATTTACCGGTTACTCTTAAAGTAGTACTCGCAGAATTGAAGGCGGGGTTTTGGGCAGATAGATCATAACTTCTGTTTCCGCGAACCACTGCAAAATAACCTTCATAGGGAAACATTTTTTTTGTTTTGGTATTACTTACCGCTACAAATGCATCATTTAAACCGTAAGTCCATAAGCTGGCATTGCCACTTATAGTAGCGTCTAAGCCAGTAGTTGCATCAACCGTTCCGGCGCTTCCGCGAACCCCTGAAATGTGCATGCCGTATCCGGGATTAGGATTGTAATTGTTATTCGTAGCTGCTTCTTGCCAATTTTCGTATACAAATGCGTCGCTAAAAACACCCATAGAAGATAGGTTTCGGTATCCCCTACGCGTATTGTTAAGAAACCTTTCCGCAACAAATCTTCCATTACCATTGTACAATAGTTGTGCATTCGTAATACCAACTTGAGCTGTATTGGCTATGCTTGAGGACATTAAGGTGATATTGCTATTAGCCAAAGCAATTACTCCTCCGGTAGGATGTAGGAATTCGTTGATACATAATGGATTGCCAATGAAAACAGTATCATTACTATTGATAGTTAGCTGATTAAGTGCGTTGGTGTTTCTGTTAGTAGTTTGGTCAAAAAGTAAAGTTCCTTTACCCGTAATGTTTAATCCGGAATTAACAGAACCCGTTATCAATCCATTACCGCTAATAGTACCCGCTATACTTAAAGTGCTGCCATTTAAGTGTATACCTGATTGCAGCAATAAATTATTGACCGATAAATTGCCTGTTAACCTCGGAATTGTATTGGCAATAACTACGTTGGTGGTATTATTAGGTAAGCCACCACACCAATTGTTAGGGTCATTGGCATTAGATAACTGACCGCCGAGCCAAGTTCCCGGTGTACAATTAATAGCACCTACATTTCCAATTACAAAGAGTTTACTAGAAGGTGATAGCCCAATGTTGTTGACGGTATCGGTATAAATACTCCCGTTTTGCGTGGGTATACCAATTGCATTGGTTGTGTATTGATTCGTAAAAGTGCCAAGTTCACAATTAGCTGCGGCATTGAAAGCCGGTGCGACATCTGAAAGGTTAAATTGATAAATGATGGTTGCCGTAGTATTGGCTGAACTACTTACACTCCATTGCACATTTACCATTTGGTTATTATTGGCAACCGAATTGGTAAAAGTAGATGCGGCAGCTACCGATATATTGGACGTACCACTCGTATTGGTAATGGTTAATGGTGTATAAGATGCAGCTGTACCAATCGGGAAAATTCGAGCCAGATTACTTACATTATTTCTGGTCAATACGCCGGTACCATTCGTGTAAATATAGGCCGAACTGCTGCCTCCCGATAATGCCCCGACTAACGTTAAATTGTTGTTTTGCAAATTGACAAGTCCGGACGTAAGTGTACAGGTATCATTCACTGTAACAGCGGTTTGTAAGCTAATAATTCCTCCACCGGAACGGGTATTGGTAAAGCGCAATTTATTGAATGTCAATGCACTAGAACCATTGATGCTTTGATGAGCTGTACCATTAAAGTTGAGGGTATTATTGGTAACCACCATACTACCACTTGTAAATACGGCACTTCGGTTATAATCGCCGGCAATATTGATGGTGCCCGAAGCGAGGGTAATATTTCCCGATCGAGTACCACTGATTGTTAAATGATTGTAACTGAAAGGCGGAATGGTTTGTGCGCCCGTTCCATTAAAGTTGAAAGTGGAATTGTCTGTTACAAATCTACCCGTTGAAAAAGTGGCAGTTGCGCTGAATGTGCCGGCAACCCCTATTGTACCGCTAAATATTTCGCTGAACGTACCCCTTGAACCTGAAACGGTTAAATTAAAATAATTGAAGGAAGGAATGGTTTGATCGAATATTTGAGATACGCCGCCACCCGGTATGATAAATGTAATGGTTGTACCTGATGGTGCTGCCGAAGGAGAGCTGCCCGGTACTAATTGATGGCCTATATTCAATGATGTTGGATAATTAAAATTGGTTGCACTATCTAATCGTAAGTTGTAAAAATTCAATCCACTAGCAATTGTTTGGTTATTGCCTTTTAGAATAAACGTAGTTCGGTTAAAAGATATGGAAGTTGTTGTTGAAGTAATGTTGCCA
>JAIXOS010000498.1 GCA_027486695.1 Chitinophagaceae bacterium
GCTATGTTGATTGGGTTTAAGAATAAGGGCGCATAAAGCCGGCGTTAGCGTTAGTGCATTGATGCCCGAAATAACAATGGCAATGGCAAGCGTTAAACTAAATTGTCGGTAAAAAATACCTACCGGGCCACTTAAAAAGGCTACAGGAATAAATACCGCCGACATAACGAGGGTAATGGCAATAATAGCACCGGTAATTTCTTTCATTGCCGCTATAGTAGCTTCCACAGGAGGCAATCCAAAATCGTGCATTTGTACGTGTACGGTTTCTACCACTACAATGGCATTGTCTACCACAATACCTATTGCTAGCACCAAGGCAAATAAGGTGAGTAAGTTAATGGAAAACCCGAAAATTTGCATAAACGCCAAAGTGCCAATTAAGGCTACCGGTACAGCTAATGCCGGAATAAGCGTAAACCGGAAATTTTGCAGAAATAGATATACAACTATAAATACAAGTATAAATGCCTCAATTAGTGTTTTAACAACTTCGTGAATGGATGCATCTAAAAACCTACTCACATCGTAAGCAATGTTGTATTCCATACCATTAGGAAATTGGGTAGATTGTAATTCTTGCATACGCTTTTTGATGCTATTGATTACCGCTTGCGCATTGCTGCCGGGGCGTTGTTTTAGCATGATACTTGCCGATGCTCTACCATTTGTTTTGCTTACCATGGTGTACGCCATGGAGCCAAATTCAATATCCGCTACATCTTTTAATCTCAATATATTGCCATTGTCGTAGCTTCTAATGGGTAATTGTTCGTATTGTGAAACATCTGAAAACTTACCGCTGTAACGAATTACGTATTGCAAATCAGCGCCCATTTTGCCACTGCTTTCTCCGGTTTTGCCGGGAGCAGCTTCAATATTTTGATTGCGCAGTGCCGCAATGATTTCTTCGGTACTCACATTATAGTTAACAAGGCGCTCAGGCTTTAACCACACGCGCATACTGTATTCTTTTTGCCCCATTATTTCGGCAAATCCAACGCCTTCAATCCTTTTTAGCTCCGGTAAAATATTGATGTCGGCAAAATTGTAAATAAAGGCTTCGGTAGCTGCGGTATCAGTACTTAAAATGTTCAAGTACATCAACATGCTATTTACTTCTTTTTCGGTGGTTACACCCGCTTTAATCACTTCTTCCGGCAATTCGTCCAATACGGTAGTTACCCTGTTTTGCACATTTACGGCAGCCATATCGGGGTCGGTACCTACTTTAAAAAATACTTGAATAAGCGTAATGCCATCGTTATTACTTACACTATTCATGTAAGTCATGCCGGGCACTCCATTAATGGCACGTTCTAAGGGGGTGGTTACTGCTTTTGTACATACTTCGGCATTGGCACCTGTATATTTTGCGGTTACAGTTACACTCGGCGGAACAATATCCGGAAATTGGGTAACGGGTAATTTAAAAAAAGACAAAATGCCGAGTAAAACAATAAATATGGATATTACTAATGATAATATGGGGCGTTTGATAAAGTGTTCTACCATGTACGATGGTGTTAGTTGAAAAAAGAAGGTTGCTAAGGATGCGGATCAATAGTTGGTTTGGTGTACTATTTGAGGTTTCGCTAATCGGCTTTTACATAATTGCGAATTGATTGCATGTCAATATCATTTGGCTTAATCACATCGCCGTCTTTCAAATTTTGAATGCCTTCTAAAACAATTTTTTCTCCCTCTTGAAGGCCTTTTTTAATAATGTAAAAATCGCCAAGTCGGCCGGCGGGTTCAAAACTGCGTTGATATACTTTATTTTGCTTATTAATAACAAATACAAAATGTTTGTCTTGTATTTCAAAAGCAGCTTTTTGCGGCACTAATAATGCTTGTTTGGTAGGAATTGGCAAAATTATTTTACCCGATGCGCCGTGTTTTAAAATACCCTTTGGATTGTGAAATTTGGCTCTAAACGTTAACGAACCGGTACTTGGATCTATTTCGCCGGTATTGGTTTCAATAATTCCCTTCAAAGGATAAATACTTCCATCGGTAAGAGATAAGGTGACACTATCGTATTTCATGCCATTTTTATTGGCCTTATTTAGTTTTAAGTAGGCATCTTCCGATACCGAAAAATAGGCCGAAACATACGATACATCTGATATGGACGTAAGTAAAGTACCTTCTTCTATAAAACTTCCATTTTTAAGTGCCAATCGGGTAATCATTCCATCAAATGGAGCCTTGATGGTAGTGTAATTTTTTTTCAGTTGCGCTTCTTCTAAAACAGCTTTTGCTTCATCAATTTTTGCTTTTGCTGCCTTTAGTTTTGCTTTTGCTAAATCGAGTTCTGTTTTGATGACTACATTTTTTTTGACCAATACATCTATTCGTTCCACTTCTAATTCGGCCATTTTTGCATCGGCATTGGCATAATCTAAGTTGGCCAATGCTTTTGCAACATCAATTTGATGTTCGCCTATGCTTAATTGAAACAACGGCGCACCTTTAGTTACTTTTTTACCTTCATCGGAAAAAATTTTATCTAAAAAACCATGTACACGACTGCGTATTTCGGTATGCTGTAAGGCCTGAATATTGGCAGCATAGTGGTTATATACCATTGTATCTTTTGAAACAATAGTGAAAGAGGGCACATCTATAGAAGAATTATTGTTGGGGGCTGTTTGCGCATCTTGCTTACAACTAATTGCCAATAAAACCGGACAGAAACCGAATGTTAGGAATAGATTTTTGAAATGCAGCATAAATAATAAATATTAAAATTTTATTTATTATCATATGTCAAGCAGCAATCTTTTTCAATAGTACGTTTATTAAGCCATTTTTGTTGTGTAATGCCAATTTAAACGTAAATTTTAAAAAAACCTTAAATAATTATGATTATTCATTCTATTTGAATTTATAAATTTATTATATATTCGATAAAAAAGTCAATCGATATTTGTATGCAATTAAAGTATGAACTGTATTCGATTGTTTGTTAGATAATTACCAATAGGTCTAACTTTTATCAACCGTTGAATGATGCAGGGTACATTTTTAAGCAATAAAGGGACAATTTTAAACTGTTTGAATTCCAACACATTAATAAGCCTTAACCAATCATGAGCATAAGTATTGTTCGTATTTAGGTCACAACGACCTTATTGAACAAAAAAATGAACGATTTGGCGTATTTAAGCGCCGCGATTGTTTTTAATTTCACAGTTTGTAATTATTTGCCAAATGATGAAAAAAAGCTTGCTCTTGGGCTTGTGTGTTGTTGCTGTAATTTTGCAAACAGCTACTGCTCAAACCATTAATTATTTACCCTCTATCCCTTATTTCGATACCAATCCGTATAAAGTGTCTATGTGGAAAGGACTGCAATTAAGCAATCCTGCCATTACTTTGGATTTTGGCGATGCCGACGAACTGCAACTTGCTGCTTTGGCCTATATGCATCCCAAAAGTCCCTATTTTATGGATGCTAGTACGTTCAATAGGCTTATGGCGTTGTTGGATACCACTTTAACCGATTGGAATAATGGAAAAAGATTGGCCGATATTACCAATTGTTTCCAAGGTTGTTTTGCATATGCAATGATGAAAAGTTTATATCCGCAATTAATTCCTGTTGGCAAAAAGAACATCTGGGAGAGTGGAATAAGAAAGCAAATTGATAGTTGTTTTAATAGTGGTCGTGCGTTGTTTTTACAACATTACGTGCGCGATGTTTGGTTAAATGGCCACCAACGATTTGCATTGGCCATGTTTTTTGGAGGAGAAGCACTAGGCGATTCTGTAATGAAAGAATATGGACGATATGCTACTGAAGAAGTATTTACGCAATGCTTATTGCCAAACGGTGCCACTCATTATTTGGGTTACCACAACGAGGGTACTACTTATCACCCCGTCGTGGTAAAGTTTTTAGTAGATTATTGGTTGGCCACACAGTCAACTAAAGTGTATCGTATGCTAGAAGGATTGGTTAATTATGTGCCACTCAATCAACATCCTTATAAAACAAGTAAAGGATATTGTGAATATACAACGGGGCCATCCAACAAATGCTACTATAACGGACTAAATCAAGATTATGCAGCTGCTATCAGTGCCTGCATAAGTAGCGATGGCTACAATTGGAGTTATGGAAAAAATGTAGTTGCGCTCGAATTGGGTTTCCTTTACAAGCCTGGCATAGTAGCGGCCACTTTGCCAGATAATTTTATGCTTTACGATGCGGATTGTCTTGGGCCAAGAGGGCGTTATGGCAATTGGGGGCTAATGGCTACCACGCGCGATCCCTCTTCGGCACTTCCTGAGCATCCGCAAGAAGCCTCTTTGCCCTACAGTACCGCTTATGAGGGTAAAAATACGTTTGTAGGAGCATATATATTGGATACTTTGGCGGCAAATTGGAAAAACAATTACCCGCTTAATGCCGCATTTCATGCTGCGGGAGTGGGTGTAAAAATGCGTACCGGAAAAGAAACCGAATGGGGGCGCGGATTTAGGCACAGTTGGCTAACGGTTAATGAGAAAAATGCGGTTACCAAATCTTTTCAAATTTATGGCATCAGCACCCGTTATTCGCTGAATCAAGCTGGTGGAAGAATGAAAACCATTCCTTGGGAAGGCATGCAACAATGGGTACTAACCCCCGACAGATTGGTGGGAATGATGGAAATACAAGCCAATCAACAACAAAAAGTATATGGTTTAAAAGCCAGAATGTTGCTTGTTTCGGGGCGTAAGGGGGTGTCGGGTACCAAAAAAGTAGTGCAGATTGTGAATAGAAACACCTTTAAATATGGCATGTTGCAAGCGAAAATACATGATGAAAATTTTAAGGGGTTGATAGATACCCAATATGTAAACATCATTCCTTTTACAACAAATGATGATTTTTCGGCAGAAATAGAACTGCATGATGCCAAAGACAGTGCCAACGACAAAATCATTACGTATTCAGCAGGAACAAAACGATTTGCATTGGTTGAAATTACCAAGTCGTCAAATTCATTTAGTGCAGCCACGGTGTATCCTATTGCCGACACTGCTTTGCAAGCGTTTCAGTTTGTGGAACAAAACGGTCGTAAAATTAGGATGGTACACAATATTTCTAGTAAGGCAGTCACCTACACCGATACCATTTTTTGTCCGTTTAATCAGTTGCGCTTGCTGCAAAGTTGGAACGACAGTGCGGTTGTGTTTCCTAGTATTAATGCGCAAGGCATCGCTACAATTACTTCGATAGTGCCCGCTAATAGCCATATTGTGTTAGTGAATACTGCGTCCTCTTCAGATTTTTCCCAGCCTTATCAAACTTTCCCTTCCGTATTCAAAAGCAATATTCCATTGCCTGTGTATTCGGCCAATTTTTATGCCAATCAACAAAAGCAGCAAATACGTTTACATTGGCAACTGATTGCTTCGGTAGATAATACTACAATTAAGGCCTTTAGAATAGATAAGTGGGTACAGAATGGGCAGTATTTGCCGGTATTTCAATGTGCTTATCTGCGTTCACTTAATGCCTATGCTGTTACTGATTCGTTTCCCAATTTGGGTGTTAACCGGTATCGGCTCATTGCCATACTCAATACCGGAGAAGAACGATTGTTGGCCAACACTACGATGCATTTTGTTTCTTCAGGGCCAAAGTTTTTTAGCTTGTTCCCCAATCCTGCACCACAACATTCTTTTGTAGTACAATATGCCCAAATGTTACCGGTAGGTACCCAAGTGCGGGTAATAAAGGCCGATGGGACAATGATATTGAACAAGCAAATTCAAGAAAAAACAATGCGTGTACTTATTCAGTTACCTGCTTATACAACTAAAGGAACTTATTGGGTAAGTGTGCAAATTCCTAATACTACCGCGATGGTACAACCGTTGCAAATACCCTAAAAAAATGGGAGAAAATTTGAATTGGCGAACGTAACTGCTGCTTTGCGTACTGCCGTTGGGCTTCTAGCCCCGATAGCAGCGGCTACACCGCTGAGGCTTTGTGGCAAGGGTTTTGTGGCGGAGTAATAGCGGATAGCGGGACCGTAGTTTGGGTCTTGCTTTTGATTGATGGGCTCCTAAAACAAAAAAACCGACCACTTAGGGTCGGTTAAAAAGAGTTGCATAAGGTTATTTAAGAACCACAAATAACACAGCCTTCCTCCATCCGGCAAACTTCGCCAACAATTTCAGTTTCGGTAGTGACATTGGTTTGTGGTATCACCGGTTGCATGGCTTTTCCTGCCTGATTTTCTACGGTAAACTGAACTGCTTGAGCAGCAGCTTGTGTACGCAAATAGTACATGCCGGTTTTGAGTCCCTTTTTCCATGCATAAAAGTGCATGGAGGTGAGTTTGGAGGACGATGGACTGTCTACAAACAAGTTCAGCGATTGCGATTGACAAATAAATGCGCCACGATCGGCGGCCATATCTATCAAATTTCGCTGCTTGATTTCCCAAACAGTTTTGTAGAGTTCTTTTATTGCTGATGGAATTTCCTGTATGTTCTGTATAGAGCCATTGGCTTTGATAATCCGGTTTTTCATGTCATTATCCCACAATCCTAGCTGAACCAAATCTTTCAGTAAATGTTTGTTAACTATCACAAATTCGCCACTTAATACACGGCGCGTATAAATGTTGCTTGTATATGGTTCAAAACATTCATTGTTACCCAATATTTGCGATGTTGAAGCCGTAGGCATTGGCGCTACTAATAGCGAGTTGCGTACACCACTTGCTATAACTTCTTTGCGAAGAGCGTCCCAATTCCAACGATTTGAAGGAGTTACCCCCCACATATCAAATTGAAAAACGCCTTTAGATAGCGGCGAACCTGCAAATGTTTGGTATGCCCCTTCTATTTTAGCCAAGTCGTTACTTGCCGTCATAGCTGCAAAATAGATGGTTTCAAAAATATCTTTGTTCAGCTGTTTGGCTGCATCGCTTTCAAATGGTAAACGGAGTAAAATGAATGCATCTGCCAAGCCTTGTACACCTAAACCAATAGGGCGGTGACGAAGATTGCTGTTACGGGCTTCCTCTACAGGGTAATAGTTGTGGTCGATGATTTTGTTCAGGTTTTTGGTTGCCTGATACGTTACTTCATACAATTTTTGATGGTCAAATTGACCATTAATAACATATCGAGGCAATGCCAACGAGGCCAAATTACAAACGGCTACTTCGTCGGGGGGGGTATACTCAATAATTTCGGTACAAAGATTAGAACTGCGAATAGTACCTAAATTTTGTTGGTTGCTTTTGCGATTAGCAGCGTCTTTGTACAGTAAGTAAGGCGTACCTGTTTCAATTTGGGCATCCAAAATAGCAAACCACAGTTCTTGCGCTTTTACAACTTTTCTTGCTTTTCCTGCGGATTCATACTGTGTATAGAGTGCTTCGAATTTTTCGCCCCAACATTCGTCTAATCCGGGTGCTTCGTGTGGGCAAAACAAACTCCAATCGCCATTTGCTTCCACGCGTTTCATAAATAAGTCGCATATCCACAGCGCATAAAACAAGTCACGCGCGCGCATCTCTTCTTTACCATGGTTTTTACGAAGTTCCAAAAATTCAAAAACATCGGCATGCCAAGGTTCTAAATAAATGGCAAAGGCGCCCTTGCGTTTACCGCCGCCTTGGTCTACGTAGCGAGCAGTATCGTTGTACACACGCAACATTGGGATGATGCCATTACTAGTGCCATTTGTGCCGCCAATATAGCTGCCCGTAGCCCTAATGTTGTGAATAGCTAAGCCAATACCACCGGCACTTTGCGATATTTTAGCGGTTTGTTTTAATGTATCATAAATGCCTTCAATGCTATCTTCTTTCATAGTAAGCAAAAAGCAACTACTCATTTGCGGTTTGGGAGTGCCGGCATTGAAAAGCGTAGGGGTGGCGTGTGTAAACCAACGCTCACTCATTAAATGGTAAGTTGTAATTGCACTTTCGATATCCGTTTTGTGAATACCGATAGATACTCGCATAAACATGTGCTGCGGGCGTTCGGCCACTTTACCATCAATTTTTAGCAAGTACGATTTTTCCAAGGTTTTAAATCCGAAGTAGTCGAATCCAAAATCTCGGTCGTAGATGATGCTACTATCAAGCAGTTCTGCATTGTTTTCAATAACTGCCAAAACATCATCTGCTACTAGCGGAGCGTGTACACCTACTTTGGCATCTTTGTAATTGTACAATTTGCGCATCGTTTGGCTAAAGCTCTTGGTGGTGTTTTTGTGCAAATTGCTAACGGCTATGCGCGATGCTAATAAAGCGTAATCGGGGTGTTTTGTAGTTAAAGAAGCGGCAGTTTCGGCAGCCAAATTATCAAGTTCGGTGGTAGTAACGCCATCATATATGCCTTCAATTACTTTTTTGGCTACTTCAACGGGCTCAACCATAGGGCTAAGACTATAGGAAAGTTTTTCAATACGGGCGGTAATTTTATCGAATTTGATGGTTTCTTTTTTACCATTTCTTTTTATGACAAACATATATAGGTGTGTATTTATTGTTGGTAACGGATATGGAAAATTGTAGGCTTTTTTTAAAAATCTTCGTCGAGGCTAAACGATTTTTCATCGGCACCGGCATTTAGTACGCCACTTTTTTGATAGTCGCCCACTCTTTTTTCGAAGAAGTTGGTTTTGCCTTGCAGCGAAATCATTTCCATAAAATCGAAGGGGTTGGTGGCATTGTATATTTTTCGGTAGCCCAATTCGGATACCCATCTATCGGCTACAAATTCAATATATTGTTGCATAAGGCGGGCATTCATACCAATGAGGTCTACAGGTAAAGCATCCGTAACAAATTCTTTTTCTATGGCAACGGCATCACTAATGATTTGGTGTACTTCGGCCTCAGAAAGTTGGTTTTGCAACATGCTGTACATCAAACAAGCAAACTCGCAGTGCATGCCTTCATCGCGACTAATTAGTTCGTTACTAAAGGTGAGTCCGGGCATAAGACCACGCTTTTTCAGCCAAAAAATGGAACAAAAGCTGCCGCTGAAAAAAATACCTTCTACAGCAGCAAACGCTACTAATCGTTGCGCAAAAGTGCCGTGGCTAATCCATCGTAAAGCCCAATCGGCTTTTTTGCCAACACAGGGAATGGTGTCGATAGCATGGAATAGTTTATTTTTCTCGGTCGCATCTTTTATATAAGTGTCAATTAATAATGCATAAGTTTCGCTGTGGATGTTTTCCATCATAATTTGAAACCCGTAATAGCATCGAGCTTCGGGCAGTTGAACTTCTCGCATAAAGTTCACAGCTAAGTTTTCGTTTACTATGCCATCGCTTGCAGCAAAAAATGCAAGTATATGGGAAATGAAATGGCGTTCACCTTCATTCAATTGATTCCAATCTTTCATGTCGCCACTCAAGTCAATTTCTTCGGCAGTCCAAAAACTAGCTTCATGCTTTTTGTACATTTCCCAAATAAGCGGGTAATTAATAGGTAAAATGACAAAGCGGTCTTTGTTTTCTTTTAATAAAATTTCTTCGTGTTGCATACAACTTTATATCAAATTTTAAGCGATACAATTACTATTGCCACAAAGTGAATTTGGGCATGAGCGAATCAATATCGATAGAATAGATTGGGAAACGCACCACCTTGTTATCAAAAAAAACAGTATTAGAAATTTGTGTGGAGTACAATTGTATAAGTTTAATATCTATACAATACAATTCTAACCCACCTAGTGTTCTTGGCTACAGTTTTTGGTTATTTATTTTGTTGAAAAATAACTTGTTGCTAATTGAGTAATGCGAGTACGAAAATAGAAACAGAAATTGCTTTTTGGTTGTAGAGTTCCTAACAGGATGGGGATAATTGACTAAAAAACAATAGAACAAAATGTATAATTAATTTGCATTAAATTATTTCCTTTTTTTTAAATAGAACAACTTCAATGATTTTTTCAGTTAATAGAAAATTAATATTGTATAGCAGAATAATTTGCGCACAAGTAATTACCAAACAAACACCGTTTTAATAAAGCAATTGGTACCCATGTTGTAAATTCCTGATGGATTGTTGTTGCCGGTTTGAAAATATTCAAAATATTTTAATCTGCTTAAATGTGATTGGTAAGCCGTATTCCACACATTTTGCATGCCCACAGAAAGCCTGATGGATTGTTTTTTGTTGTTTATAAGATAGGTTGTTCCTATTTGCCAATGTACTAATACGTATCCTTTGGTAGGTGTTTCCGTGTTGTCAACGGCATAAATGTTTTGTTGATTAGCTACCTGTTCAATGGATAATTCGGCATACGAATCCTGCCATTTTCGGTAGGTGGCTAGGGTTGAGTAACGGAGCGAATGTGTGCTTTGAAATGGAGGTATTAATGGTAAGTATTTTGCAGCCTTCCCATATTGCTGCAAAGTAGATTGGTGTTTGTTGAGCCCCATGGTATAACTCATACTTTGTTGCAACGACCACTTTGGCAAAGTGGTGGGGTGCCAAAGAAAACTTATTTCGGCGCCATAAATGTGTGCTTTGCCTTGTTGGTATTGATAAGTAAAATTGTTACCGGCAAGCATAAGGGGTTGACCATTGCTGTCGAAAAGTTTTTGTAGGAAAATGTATTGGTTTATTCGGTTGCTAAACAGTTCAATAGATGCGTCGTATTGTGGGGTGTTATAGTATAAGCCAATATCGTATTGCCAATTGTACTCCGGTTTAAAACTTGTATTGCCTAAGTAGTAAATGTGTGCACCGGGGTCTAATCCATTGGCACCAATTTCGTTGATATTGGGACTGCGGTAGCCTTTTGCAAGATTGGTTTTAAGCGTTAATTGAGGTTGTATGGTCCATGCCAAGCCAATGCTACCAGATATGCCAGAAAATGATTGATTGAATTGGCTGAAAACTTGTTCGCTGCCAATTACAGAAGGGGCTACTTGTTGAGTAAAGCCTTGGGCATCTGTTTGTGTAAATAGGGGAGGCCAATTGATTTTGCGATAATCGTACCGCATGCCGCCTGTGATAGTCAAGTTGGTCCATTCTTTTTTTATAATGGCATAACCCCCAATATCCAATAGGCGATAGTTGGGTATGGGAAAATCGGTACCCTGTACATTTTGGTTGCGTTGGTACATGCCATTAATGCCGGTACCTATTTGCCATTTCTTTTTTAATGAACGTTGGTACGCAAAATCATAATTATAAGTAGTAAGTTGTATATCTAGTCCCGCTTGTTGAGGGCGAGTTGGATGGGTATATTCGCGACGACGGTTTTGTTGTATGCCCGCCAGTATGTTTAATTCGGCTTTGCCTATTTGTATGTTGGATTTGTAATAGACTCTAGTATGTTGTATCAGTTGGTGGATAGGCGTAATGTGGTAGCCAAATAAACGATCTTGAGGCACAATAGGCCGCTTGGTAATGGTATCTTTATCGTTTTCTTTCACTTGATAGGTAAATGCACGCGTAGCTGAATCGCGGCTTCCGTCCGGTATTTCTTGTATATCGTTGAAAGTGGTTACATGAAAAGTATGCTTGCTTTTTGGGAGTTGCATGCCTATAAGGGCGCCCATATTCCACTCTCGGAAAGCGGTATTATACACACGCCCGTCAATAGCATTTTGGTAATTGCCTGCCATTTTAAAAGAGTTGCGAAATTGCCAAAAAAAACGTTTGTGTTTTTGGTTGCAGCCAAACGAAAGACCCATTAAACCGTGGTTCGTTTGGTATTCGGTAAGTGCATCGCCATGCAACAGACTGTCGGAATTGTTGATAGATGTTTGAGGTAATAAATTGACCACCCCTGCAATTGCGTCTGATCCATAACGCAGACTTGCCGGTCCTTTAATCACTTCTGCTTTAGTAATTCCATATTGGTCTATTTCAATGCCGTGTTCATCGCCCCATTGTTGCCCCTCTTGCCGCATTCCATCTAGGAGAGTAAGTACACGATTGTAGCCCAAACCTCTTATGATGGGCTTACTGATATTGGGTCCTGTGGTAACTATAGATAATCCGGGTATTGATTTGCTCAGTAATTCTATAATATTATTGCCCGTTGTTTTCCATAATTGTTTTTGCGAAACAGTCGCAATAGCGAAAGGTGTTTTTTTTAGCCTCGTATTACCGGCCATGCCTGTTACTACGACTTGTTCTAGGGTAGTTTCCAAAGGTGTTAACCACAATAGCGTGTCTTTGGTGGGGGAAGGAATTGGTAGAGATGCATAGCCAATGTGCTTGATGTAGGTGGTGCTTTTGACACTTTTTTTGTTCAAACAGGCTACGCCATTGCTGTCGGTGGTGGTTTTAAACATTGTTGCTTGGCAAGCCAAAGTAGCAGCAGCCACCGGCAGTTGTGTATGCTTGTCTTTAATTTGTATGCAAATAGTTTGTGCTAATGCAAAAGATGTAAACAAACAACCGATTATCGTAGCAAAATAGCGAAACATTTTTCTCAATTTGATTTGCAAAATTTAAAATTTAGGCAAACCTAAATTTTAAATTTGACAACTACAAATAAAAGCGGCTACTTTGTGGTTTAGTTTGTACATATGCACACTTCAGTTACCGAAGAAAATTATTTAAAGGCCATTTTTGCATTGAGTAATGGCAATTTGCAAGCGGCCAATAACCAACAAATAGCCGATAAATTAAGTATAAACCCGGCATCGGTATCGGATATGTTGCGCAAATTGAGTGAGCGAGGATTGATTGCTTATCATCGAAAAACGGGCGCGTTACTTTCGGAGGAAGGCATGCAAGTTGCTGCCAAAACAATTCGCAAGCACCGCTTGTGGGAAACGTTTTTGGTGCAACAGCTTAATTTTACTTGGGATGAAGTGCACGAAGTAGCCGAACAATTAGAGCATATTGATAGCGAAAAGCTCATTCAGGAGATGGATAAGCTGCTTGGTTATCCCAAATTTGACCCACATGGCGATCCAATTCCCGACGGTAATGGACAGTTACCAAAATACCATCCTATTGCGCTAAGTAATGCGGGTATCCAAAAAATATATATCCTCTGTGGTATTACCAATCACAGTTCGGCTTTTTTGCAATTTTTAGATACTTTTTCTTTAGGTATTGGCAGCACCGTACAGATTACAGGCTTTCAACCGTTTGACAGGTCGATGTCGGTGTTGCTTAACCAAACTACTTCCACTGTTTTTAGTTTTACTGTGTGTAGCAATTTATTGGTAATGCAGTGATAGTTGGTTAGTAGTTTATGTGTTTTTCGTTTCCTCAAAAAAATATATTGAAAGTTGGTGCTTGTAGGCACATGTAAACGGTACTTAGTGCCTATATCATAAAACGCTATCAGTGGCATTTTTTTGTAGGCTTTTGTAGTTATTATAAGCTCATCATTTCCTTAAACTTCACTGTTTGTCTACGGCTAACTTCTATTTTTTCTCCTCCTTTTAAATCTACCAATAAGCCACCATTAAAGTATGGCTCAATTTTTTCTACCCACCTCAGATTAATGATGTGTTTGCGATTGGCTCTAAAAAACATTCTATCATCCAAGCGTTCTTCCAAAGCGTTTAGCGATTTTAAAATCAATGGTTTATTGGTACCAAAAAATACTTTGGCATAGTTGCCTACGCTTTCAAATAACCGAATTTCGCCTAGTTTTACAAACCAACAGCGTTCGCCATCTTTTACAAAAACTTGGTCGTTTTCTGTAAGTGGCCCACGGTTCACATATCCAACGGCATTCTGTTTGTCTTTTTGTACTTCGTATTGTAGTTTGGCAATCGAATCTGCAAGTCTTCTTGGCTCAATAGGTTTTAATAAATAATCCAATGCATTTACTTCAAATGCTTTAATAGCAAATTCGTCGTAGGCTGTGGTGAAAATAACACGGGGCGCTTTGTCTAAAGCGTGTAACAAATCAAAACCTGTTTTTTCGGGCATTTGAATGTCCAAAAAAATCAAATCAGGATTGAGGGTATCTATTTTTTCCAATCCCTCGGCTACGTTTGCTGCTTCGTCTAAAATTTCAATGTCGTCATGTTCTTGCAGCAGTTTACGTAGTTCTATGCGAGCAAGGCGTTCGTCGTCTATAATTAATGCCGTTGTAGCCATATATCAATTTTTAAAATGGGATAATGATTTTTGCCTCTACAATTTGGTTTGGTAGTTCTTTGAGTTCAAATACGGCTTTTTTTCCATACAGAAGATTCAGTCTGTTTTCGGTACCCGAAATGCCGAATCCGTCGGGGTTGTGGGTGCTTTGCAGTTTGCCCGAATTTTTAACTGTTAATATTAGATTGTTGCCGTTGATACTAGATTGGATAGTAATTAAACCACCCAAAAGCTGCGTGCTGATTCCGTGTTTGATGGCGTTTTCTACCAGCGTTTGTAGCATCATTGGAGGCACCCCGTAGTCTAAAGTGTCGTCATCAATATAGTAAGCTACTTGTAGCCTTTCTTCAAATCTAATATATTCTAAAGCCAAATAATCTTTTACAATATTCAATTCACGCTCCAAGGGTACCATTTCTATTTTTTCCACTTGCATACTGCTTCGTAAAATATTGCTTAATTCGGTAATAGCGGTTCTCGCCCTTGCCGGGTTTTCGTCTACCAAGGCCCTTATACTATTGAGAGCATTAAAAATAAAATGAGGGTTGATGTGCGATTTAATGGTTTTTAACTCCAAGTCTTTTACCAAGCTTTCCAATCGTATTTTATCTACTTCATTTCGTGTGCTTATTTGCACGTAATGCCACATGTAATAAATACTCGTCCATACAAAAATGATGGGAACATCGTTTAAAAAATTATACAACGATCGCTGTTGCAGGGACACTTTTTTGGAAGGATTGTACCATTGAAACCATTCAACTATTGCACTATTGGTAACACTGTATAAGTAACTTGTAATGACAGCAATGCCAATAATATAGAACCATTTTTTTTTGGCAATTGGGGGATGCAGTTTTAGTTGCAAAATTACAAAGCGCATAAAGTGGGTAAACAATAAGCCAAACAGTATGGCAATAGCCAATCGCTTGTTGATGATGCCCGTAAAGTTTTTGTCTTGTGCTGCTTGTTGTAAATTATTGTGTGTATTTACAAATCGAAAAAACAACATGGCCAAGCCATAAAATGCCCAACCGCTGAGTTGACAAATCCAATAGGTGAAGTGCTTGCTTTTCATGTGTCACAAAAATAAACGAACGGGTAAGGTATTGGGTCTAAAAGTTTATTAAAGGCAATACGGGATGGTATTTGGTAACTGAAAGTGTATAAAAAGGTAGTGATTAGAAAGTAGTTTTACTCAAAAATGCACTTGTTCAATTGGATGTAAAATGAGGGCAAACGGCGACGGCTTCTGTTTGTTTGAGGTATTGTTTAGGATAATTATGATAAAATGATGCTACAAATTAAACTATCTTGCACATTAGCTGTTGGAATAAACTGAAAACAATCTTGTATTTTTACCCCAAATTTAGCTGCATGGAAATAGTTGCCGGCCCCTTATTAAACAACATTGACTCTCCCGACGATTTAAAAAAATTGAGTAGAGAGCAGTTGCACCAAGTTTGCGACGAGTTGCGGCAATATATCGTGGATGTGGTAAGTGTGCACGGAGGCCATTTTGCAGCTAGCTTAGGAGTAGTGGAATTGTCGGTTGCGCTCCATTATGTTTACAATACACCTTACGATCAGTTAGTTTGGGATGTTGGTCACCAAGCCTACGGCCACAAAATACTCACAGGACGCAGAAAAAATTTCATCACCAATAGGAAATACAATGGTTTAAGCGGTTTTCCTAAGCGTAGCGAAAGCGAATACGATACTTTTGGTGTTGGACACTCTTCCACTTCTATATCAGCAGCATTAGGTATGGCAATGGCTGCCAAATACAAAGGCGAAAACAGAAAAAGCATTGCTGTTATTGGCGATGGAAGCATGACTGCGGGTATGGCTTTTGAGGCAATGAACCATGCAGGGGTGGCAGATAGCGATGTTTTGATTATTTTGAATGACAACTGTATGAGTATCGATCCCAATGTGGGAGCGTTAAAAGAATACTTAACCGATATTACCACTTCGCCCACCTACAATAAAATGAAGGATGAAGTGTGGAAAATGATTGGTAAAATGCCCGTAGGAAAAGGCTTTACCCGAGGTGTAGCACACAAGGTTGCCGATAGTGTTAAAGGCATGGTTAGTAGTAGCAGCAATTTATTTGAAGCATTAAAACTGCGCTATTTTGGGCCAATTGATGGTCATAATATTGCCAATTTGGTAGATGTATTGAATGGGTTGAAAAATATTCCCGGCCCCAAATTGTTACATGTGGTAACCGTTAAAGGAAAAGGGTTTGCCTTAGCCGAAAAAGACCAAACCAAATGGCATGCTCCCGGACTTTTTGATAAAATAACAGGTGAAATAGTTAAAAAAACATACGATGCGCCACAGCCACCCAAATACCAAGATGTGTTTGGGCACACCATCATAGAACTTGCAGAGCAAAATGCAGCTATTATGGGCATCACACCTGCAATGCCAAGCGGATCTTCCTTGAAATTTATGATGCAAAAAATGCCGGATAGGGCGTTTGATGTAGGCATTTGTGAACAACATGCGGTTACATTGAGTGCAGGTCTTGCTACGCAAGGGCTGCGTGTGTTTTGCAATATCTACTCATCCTTTATGCAGCGGGCTTAC
>JAIXOS010000477.1 GCA_027486695.1 Chitinophagaceae bacterium
CTCCAACTGCTCCCGTTCCACTTTGCAACATAGCTCATCCCGTTGCCGTTCGTGAAATCTCCCCCTGCATACAGATTGCCCTTCGCATCGGTGGTAAGGGTTTTAATAGATCCATTCAACGTGGAGCGGTTTGTTCCCCCCAATTCGCTCCAACTGATACCGTTCCATTTCGCAACATACTGCTTCCCGTTTCCGTTTATGAAACTACCCCCTGCATAAATATTGCCGCTAGCATCGGCGGTAAGGGTTTCGATATTATTATTAAATGTAGAGTTGTTTGTTCCCCCCAATTCGCTCCAACTGCTGCCGTTCCATTTGGCAACATAATTCTTCCCATTGCCGTTTTTGAAACTACCCCCCGCATAAACATTGCCGCTAGCATCTGTAGCAAGGGTATAGATAGTACTATTAATCGTAGAACTGTTCGGTCCCCCCAATTCACTCCAACTGCTCCCATTCCATTTCGCAACATAATACTTCCTGTTGCCGTTCCTGAAATAACCTGCTGCATAAAGGTTGCCGCTTTTGTCGATGATTTGACAATTGATGTTGTCTGTAAATACCCCATCTACATTGGGGTAATCACCCAATACACTCCATTGCGCATACGTGCTACTTGCGGAGATTATACACAGGCTTAATAAAAAAACAACAACCGCCGTTTTGCTTGTTGCTAAAAATGAGAATAAACGATTCATAAATAATAGTTAAGGGTATGGTATAAAGTTAACCTTCCCGAAAGTTGACAACTTTCGGGAAGGTAGGTAAAGCGCCTTTACGGTTTTGTAGAGGGTTGGTTGCCTTTGTTACTTTTGTTGCTTTTACGGCCATTGAGTAGGGTAATATAACTATCGGTAAGGGCATTGATTTCGTTGAGGCATTGGGTGTAGTTGGCGGCTTTTTTGCTGATGAGGTAATGCGCCTCTAACACATTGCGCAGCTCATAATAATGAACATCGGCTGTTGTGCGGATGGCTTTTATGGCCTCGCTTGTATCTAACCCTTCGGCTTGGTTGCGTGCTAAATAAGTTTGGTTAAACAATTGGTTTACCCGCTCCATTTCGGTTACCCAATCGGCTATGCCTAGGGTTTGGCCATGTGCGGCATTCTCGGGTTTTTTAAAATCGGCAATTAAACTATTGAGGGTGGCGGTTTCGGCATTGAGGTTTTGCCTTGCTATGCCGGTGCCATATACTTGCAATACCTGCAATAGGGCTTGTGCGGGGGCGCTTTTGGCGGTGGTAAAATGACTGCTTAACCCCAACAAGTAATAATACAAACCGGTAATGCAGTTGTCGCGCTGCTCGTCGAGGGTTTCCAATTCGGCGGTGAGGGGACTGCTTGTGCGGGTTTTAAAACTCCCTTCAAGTTTGGTAAAGTTGGCAAAAAGGGCATCGTACTCGGCTTTTACCTGTAAGGTAGCGGGCTGATAGCGGAGTACAATAGCCAATAATTGTTGTAGATACTGTACGTACTCGGCGTTGCGTAGTTTGGTAAGTTGAATAGCAGTGAACATAAAAGTTGTTATTTAAAGGTGAAAAAAACTGTAAGGTGGGGGGATACTGAAAAATGTTGTAACAATGGCCGCGCAACCCTGCACGGAGCTTTCGGTACTTGACGAAACCGTCTTGCACCCCTGCATGGAGCTTTCGGCACTTGCCGAAACCGTCTTGCACCCCTGCACGGAGCTTTCGGCACTTGCCGAAACCGTCTTGCACCCCTGCGCGGAGCTTTCGGCACTTGCCGAAGCCGTCTTGCACCCTTGCATGGAGCTTTCGGCACTTGACGAAACCGTCTTGCACCCTTGCATGGTATAATTACACGTATGTGTACCATACACGCATTCATCGGTTATGGTAGTACCATTGTGCCATTTGCTGAAAATTACCCCCATGTAACTTGCTGCAATTTGTGGATTATACAAATTGATACAAATATCAAAATTACATTTTGAAAAATAAAATATTTCATGTGTTTTTTTTGCAGAAAACTTTTATTATAACATGGGTATTGGGTGTGGTAGTTCGGGTGGTTTGTAGGAGGCCGATGCTACTAGCTAGCGGTTAGCAATAGGTAGTTAAACGGCTTAAGTGTTGTTGGTTATAGTGTGTGGTGTGCGGATAACGACTCATAATTGCCCATTAAAAAACGCACCTACTTTATGCCCAACTTCCATTGTGTGGTATTGGTGCTTAGAGTAGGCGCGTTGCAACAAGAAAAATGATGCTTATTGATGGGGTTGTAATGTGGAATTGTGCTCCATGTGTCTTTTTTGTAGCAAAAACACATGGCTATGTAGTGCTGCCCGCTTGGCTATTACACCCGACGGTGGCTGTGGTACATAGAACATTGGGCTAAGCAAAGGGTACTGCTTGTTTACTCATTAACAATAAATCCTTCCTTAACCATGTGCTTGTATACCGTTTTGGCAATTTTGTTGGTGAGTTTTTGCACACCATCCGGATTGGTGGTTTGTGTTAAGCCAATCCAAATAATGCTGTTGTCTTTTATAGAGTAAACATTTATCTCCACATTATAGGTTTTGGTGGTGGTATAATAGCCCGGCATAAACGCATTGTGCCAACTGCGGGCATAATAGGCATTAAAGTTGCTATAGTAACTTGGGTAAGTGCTCATCATGCCCGGCACATACACTTTATCTTTATCTACATCAATTAAGCGCATGGTAATGGCAGCATCAAAACCATCTTTGCTGATTGCATTGTAAATAGCCGTTTCATTTTTTCTATCAATATCGCCTTTCAAATAATTGTACGATACAATGCCTTTGCCGTGTAAGTAGGCGGCCATATTGTCTTCTGCAATTCGATTGGCAGTGGGCGACTTAAATATACCTACTACGAGTATTTTGTTGAGGCTACCAATGGTAATTTGCTTGTCGGGATTGCGCCAACTACTTACCAAACGAGTGGGGGTACAAGATGCTACTAAACAGTAAGCAACAATGCCTGTGTAAATGATCATTTTTTTCATGTGTATTCGTTTTTGTAAAAAAGTAAATCAAGTACTACCCATGTTGTATGCATTGCCGATGTGGCCTATTGCCGAAAGTACTATTGGTTAAAATGATTGACGATAGGCTTTTGATCTAATTGATAGACGTCGTTTCGAAAGTTGAGTTCATTTTTTTCATTTACCCAAGCAGTAAGATAAATGATACAAATAGCCATTTTGGGAACAATGGACACACTGGTTTCCACATTGCTTTTTAGCACCGTTTCTATTTTTTCTTTGCTCCAATTGGCATTGTTTTTTAACAAATAAAGCGCTAGTTTTATTGGGTTCTCCAATCGAATACAACCGTGACTAAACGCACGATTGGTGCTTTTAAACAACTCTTTAGCAGGGGTATCGTGTAAATAGATGTCGTAGCTATTGGGGAAAAGAAATTTCATTTTACCAAGTGCATTGTTGCTACTGGGTTTTTGCCTAATAACCATGGGCGATGCTGAAACAACCTCCAAATCATTTTGTAATAAATAGTTGCTATCTTTTTGCATTTTGGGCAAAATTTCTGTAGTTACGATGCTTGCTGGTATGTTCCAATACGGATTAAACACCACCTCCGACACGGTATCTTTGAATATTTCCGTTTGTGTAGCGGCCTTACCCACCACCACATTTGCCTGGTAAACGGATTGGTTGTTTTCAACAATATGCAGTTTGTATTCCGGTATATTGATGAGTAAATAGTTGCTTTTCAAGAAGGGCGACATCCATTTTAAGCGCTCCAAATTGGTATACATTTGTTTGAGTCTTGCCCCAATAGGCACCTTCATGGCTTGCACGGTTGCGGCATTTAATTTACCCGTTTGTGCTAAGCCCATGCGCTGTTGAAAATGTTGGATGGCCATTTTTACTGGGACAGAAAAAAGGGCGCTTTTATCGTTAACGCTCAAATCGCCACAGGCAAACAATAATTTTTTAATTTGGATAATGCTTTTGTGGGAATCGCCTAATAAAGGATATTTTTTGGCAACAAGAATAGCAGGAAATGTTCCCTTTTTTTCCATTAGCAAGTAGGCATGATAGCTATTGCTTAATCGCAGATAATAAATATTGTTGAGCGAATCGGCTGTTTGTGCGGCATTGTTTAAAATGGGCAAGCAAACAATGGTGCTTGCCAATAAAAAGTGTTGGATACATAGGCGTATTGTCACAATATATGTTTGCTTAGTAAAGCCTATCAATGAACAAATAGACTGTGGAATGGGACTATTATATAATTATTTTTCCGCTATTTTGTTTGTTTTGTTTTTTCATGGCTTTGTCTGCTTTCTTTTCTTTGGGTGTTTTTGCAGGGGCTGTTTTGCCAGACTTTTTGGGCGTATCGTTCGATTTGGACATGATAAGTAAATTAAGTTGATTAAAATAATAGGGGAATGAACAATATTGTACCTATAAATGGAAACTGTAGCAATGCCCAAGGCATATTATGCTTTGATAGGAATGATATAGATAGGTATGGTGGCACTTTTTATTAAATCGCTAGCGGTATTCCCTAGCAACAATTTTTCTATACCACTTCTGCTATGCGTTCCTAAAACAAGGATGTGGCAATGTTCTTTGGTAGCGGTTTCTATAATGGTATCCGCAATTTGCCCATGTACCACCAATATTTCTATTGTATTGTCTTGCAAATGCTCTTTTATTTTTTCTAAATATTGGGTTGCTCCTTTTTCGATATTGTTAATGTCGTTGCTGTCCAACAAATTGGTATTGATAAATCCACCAAAACCCATAATGGGATTGTAACTAGTAGAGGCATAATACGTAACCTCTTGCAATACGTGCAACAATACAACACTTGCATTCATGCTTTTGGCAAGTGCATATCCCTGTTCTGCAACAGTAGTAGCTGCCGGAGAATAATCAATGGCAATCAAAATTTTTTTCATAAGAAGGTGTTTAAAAATGATGTTTCTAGCTACTTATAGCACGTAAAACGTTCAAAGAAAATGCATGAAGAGTGGTTGTGTACATTTACCCACCGTTAACCATACAAAGGTCTCATGCCTTACACGATGGGTGTTACATATTTCGAGTAAAATGTTGCATCATCTATATCAATAACACGCAATTGTATACTCGGGGCATTAAAAAAAAAAAAAAAAAAAATTGGCTGCAATTGCTGCTGAGGTGTGAGCAAGCATTGAGAGGAAAGGTAAACGGCACCTAGGTATATAGTTACTTGCCAATACAGAAAATAGTGAACCCTTATATATCAGGGCTTTCCGAAGATTGGGCAACAAATAGCCAACAACAACTGATTAAGCAAGGGAAAACGCTAAACAAAGAAAAGAAAAATC
>JAIXOS010000111.1 GCA_027486695.1 Chitinophagaceae bacterium
GTAGAGAAGGCAAGCAATACGATGTGGTAATGCTAGATCCACCGGCATTTACCAAAAGCCGCGAAACCATTCAAAAAGCAATTACGGGATACAAAGAAATTAACCTACGCGGTATGCAACTGATAAAAAACGGGGGCTTTTTGGTAACGAGTAGCTGTACCAATTTGGTACAGCCCGATTTGTTTTTGCAAACCATAGAAATGGCGGCAAAAGATGCTAGAAAAAAAATTAGGCAAGTTACTTTTCAAGCTCAAGCTAGCGACCACCCGATTATTTGGGGAATGGACAATACCAATTATTTGAAATTTTTGATAGTAGAGGTAAGCGATAAATAAAGAAAGTATGGTTTACCCATCAATCAAACATATTTAAAGCATGTTTTTGGAATCAATTTTTATTGTAACAAAGCATCAATGGATAGTAGTATGTATGCTATTATCAATACTATTGATCGGTTGTTCTAAAGATTACTATTGTTCGGACGTCCGTATTGTTCCTATGTTTATTGGTTATAGCCCATCAGATATAGACACCATTTTGGTAAAACAATACTAGCCAAATGAAAACTTTCAAACTTTGATTGACTCGTTCGAGATTGTGAATGAGTATTCTACCAATTATGTATTTCTACACGATACAATCGGGGTTTTTTATAATGGATTTAAAGAAATAAAAGCTGGTTTTGATTGGCAAATTTCCATACCAGCCATCAACAAAAACTTATTGATTACCCACATTGATACCGAAAAAAGAACTATGAGGTGCAATTGGGGTATTTTTAGTATGGATCGTACAAATTGTACTTGTTCTAATAGAATTTTTTCGTTACAAATGAACAACTCCCAAATGGTATATCCGGATTCCTCGTTGCCATGGTATCCAATATACATTAAGCAATAGTGACCTATTTTTCCTTTTGCAAATCTATCCTTTGAGTACAAAACCACTTGCAGCATTGCAATTTAGCATTTGAAAAATGCATTTGCAAGTTGCGGTAGTTTATTCCTACTGTATAATAGGGCTTTTACAACTTGTTGGAAAGCAAAAAACAACCTGTATACATATTTAAAAAATTGCGGCAATCTGCTATGCAACAAGATCAGATTTGGCGAGTATCTCCTATCGGCATATGGCTTGATTTTATATAATATTCAGTAAAAGAAGCTTTTTTTAAAAAAACAGCATAAAAACGCAGTATCCAATGATTTTTTTTCAATTCCAAAAATTGTGATAAATTCGAGATAAGAAAATCAAATACATTCAAATTTAATTGCATTTGTTCACTTTGGCATCTTTTTTGTTTAAAAATTGTTAAAGAATTAAAATCCACTAAATCTGAAAGTATGGAACATGCAAAAAAGAATTCGAGGGCTTGGATAGAAAAAGCTGAATTAAAGAGCTTGGCAATAATTGGCATTCTGTTTCTAGCGGCATTTATTATGCTTGCTTTCTCCAATATATTCAGTTAGTACTGTATGTGCTTTAATGTTGCGTATTTTCAATTGCTTTGTTGTAAGCAATGATAAAAATAGCACCTAAATTTTTGTGTGGGGGTACATAATCGTCGAAGCGTTCCTTCGATTCGCCAACAAATTGTTTCCCAAAATCTTTCCATAGTTTTATCCACTGTAAATCTTTGCCCAAGCGAAGGTTTTCGGTAATGGTATTGATCATTGCCTGATTGATAACCCCGGTGCCCACTTGCTTGGAGGAAATAATTTGTGCAGTTGGACAAATTTGCAATACGGTATGTAAGCTCTGGTAACCGCCACAACTGCCCAACAAAATGAGTTGTGCCGATTCGGCTAGCTGTTCAATAGTGCTTTTCAAATAATAACTATGCCCTCGATGGAACACAACAGTAGGCGCAAGTTGTAATGAGTCGAGGTAATTACACAGACTTTTTTGTGCTTGTGCATCCAAATCTTTCAATTCGTCGAGTGGCTTATTGGCATAAATAACAATGGGTATTTTACCTTTCACGGATTTTACTTCTACCCATTCGGGCTTTTGTATGATTTGCCAATTGGCATTTTTAAAGCTGCTTAAAAAGGTTTTAAACACATTGTTGCCGTCTTTATCGCCATAAAAAAATTGTTGGATAATGATTTGTTTGGTTAGTGTGTCCTGCAAGTTGGCTACAGGCATGGTAAAAACGGGTGCAATACCAAGAAGCGAAGCCGCATCCATATTATTTGTGGAGTCGCTCGACAAAAAAATGGTATTGAGTATATGGTAAATATTTTTTTCTTTAACATGGTGCAAGCTATCGGCTTCTTTTAAATTGGCTTGTATTTTTTGCAAAATCAATTTTTTCAATGCCTCGTTTGTGATACTTGCAAAGGAATTGGCCACATCTACAGCATCTTCTAAGGTTTCTTTGGCTGCTAAGTCGCTCACAAAACGCTGCATCAATGCTTGTGCATCAGCAGTGTCCATCCGTTTTAAAAAATCATCGAGTGTATTGAATGCCGCCGCCATTTTAATAAACTTACGGTAGTAGTCAAAATGCACCATTTCTAGCAAAGTATCGCTTCTAGGTATTTTTAACCGCTCAAAAATGCGTTTGTAAACACCCAAATAACTGCTTGTATATATTTCTTCTTCGCCCAAAACACACAGATAGTACAGTTCGGCAGGAGTTAAATTGTTGAGTATTTTAAAACGAACCGCCTCTTGTTTTTGGTCGTGCAGGGCATTAATTTCATCTATAAACACACTTGTGGCTTTGTCTTTCAACTTTTCGGAAAGTGCCAATCGTACCAAAGGGGTATCGCCTTGTACCAAGCGTTCGGTATATTCAATTTGCGTTTTTACCAACAGTTTATAGTAGGTTTCTTCGTTTTCTAAGGCCTTGCTTACCGCAGCCGGTGTAATTTCCTTTTTGTACAATTTGTCTAGGAAAGGAAACAGCATACGCCCGGTACCCATTTTTGCCAACTGCGCAATGGTTTTCACCAAAGGATGCGGACTTTGCCTGATTTTAAGTCCCAAATCGTTTTTAACTACGGCATAATTGTACAATTGTTCCGGATGTTTAAACGCATACAAAGCTATCACACTATCCACAAACGGACGGTGCAATTGCGTTTGAACAATTTTTAAAATATTATCCGGATAACGCAAGCATTGCTTTAACGCAAGGGTATTTTCGCAATCTTTTTTTCCAATATTGTTTTCAAATGCTTCATTAGAAAGTAAGATATTGCCTATTTCCAACTCGTGCTGCGCAATAATGGGATCGATGGATTGGTTGTGTATTTGCAGTTGCATACACGTTTTGTAAGCCGTAATCAAATCGCCCAATTGTACCCCTTTCATCAATCGTACTTGGTACATAGCTGCAAAATCGAGCAATACCGTTTCTAGCGATCGCAGCCAACGGTATTTGTCGCCCTCGCTAATGAGGGTGTCTAATTCTATTTCGGCCTGAAGGTTGTTGACGGTACGCAATAAATGATGGGTCACTTGTTGGTTGATTTCGTCGTTGTTGCTTGCTTTAAACAAACTGTCGGCAGTCATATTCAAGTGCAATACTTTTTGCTGAGCTTTGTCAATTTTAAAGTGCGATAATTCGCGCATGAAAGGCACTTTGGGCATGGGTATTTCGGGTTGGGCTGTCGCCGACATCCACAAAAGTGTACATACAACTAGGTAAATATTTTTCATTTGCTATTGTACATATGGTTTTAACAATCAATAATACACCAAAAAGTGCATCTGCCGTGAAGTACTTTGCTATTGGGAGCAAAGTAGGTATTATATTAACGGATGTACTTCTTTTTTATTGGATGCGTGAGCAAAACAGACTCCCAATAACCATGCATTTATCTGCTTTGCTACAAATCCAAATAAACTAGCCTAAGCCTTTAGCGCTAGCCTATTTTTTTTTGAGCCTGCTTACTCCTTTGCATTCAGTATCTTGCCAAAAAAAATTGTGTGAAGAAAGTTTTTATCATTTTGCTCTTTTTGGCAGAGTGGGCACAAGCGCAGCCTACTTATTTTCAACAACAAGTAAATTATCAATTGCAGGTACAATTGAACGATGTACAACATCGGTTAACTGGCTTTGAAACCATTCAATACACCAATCATTCACCCGATACCTTAACCTATATTTGGTTTCACCTGTGGCCAAATGCCTATAAAAACGACCGAACGGCTTTTAGTGAGCAATTACTCACCAACAATAGAATTGATTTTTATTTTTCGCCCGATAGTGCCAAAGGCTACATTAGCCAACTTAATTTTACCGTAAATGGCAACAAAGCACTATTAGAGCCCTCTATTAATAATATAGATATAGCCAAATTAGTATTGCCACAACCTTTGTTACCGAATCAAACCATTACTATAGCCACACCATTTGAAGTACAATTGCCACACAATTTTTCGAGAGGCGGGCATATAGGACAGTTTTATCAAATAACACAATGGTATCCCAAACCGGCAGTATACGATAACAAAGGCTGGCACACCATGCCCTATGTTGACCAAGGGGAGTTTTATAGTGAATTTGGTAATTACGACGTACAAATTACCCTGCCATCCAATTACTTGGTTGCAGCAAGCGGACGTTTGCAAAATGCGGAGCTACTACAAAACCTCAAACAACTTGGCAAACAGCCTATAGCACAACAGCCCAATGCACTTTGGCACCAAACACAAATTAACCAACCTCGTACCCCTAAAGGCAAGCGTCCTGCTATTAAGCCACGTGGGCCACTCGTTCCTAGTTCTGCGGCAACGCAGCAAACATGGCATTTTACCATAGATAGCGCCCACGATGTGGCGTGGTTTGCCAGTAAACAATTTGTGGTACAGTACGATACCCTGCCAAATATCAATCAAACTACCACTGACGTTTTTACATTCTTTCACCCTTGGCAAGCCAAGCAGTGGAGCAATGCTGTACAATTTGCCAAAAACGCGTTGTCGTTTTATAGCCGACAACTAGGACCTTATCCTTACCATACAGCAAGTGTGGTAGCCGGTAACGAAGCAATAGGTAGCGGAGGAATGGAATATCCCGGTATTACTTTGATTACCACCCAAAGTGACGGCAGGGAATTGGATGCCACTATTGCGCACGAATTGGGACACAATTGGTTTTATGCAGCCTTGGCAAGCAACGAACGCAACCATGCATGGATGGATGAAAGCATGAATACATTTTATCAGGAAAAATACGAACAAGAACAATATTTAAACCAATCCTTCAACCAACCAAGCAATGCCCATAAAAATTTTGAAGAAAGAAAAGGGCTCGACCAATTAGATGCTACTTTGGTAGCTACTCTAGAAAAAATGCACAAGGCACAACCCATCAACTTTGCTTCTACTGCGTATACAGATGCCAATTATGGTTTAATGGTGTATGCAAAAGGAAGCCAATGGATGCAACGCCTAGAGCAATATTTGGGAAAAACGCAGTTTGAAAAATGCATGCAGCAGTACTATCAACAATGGCGGTTCAAACATCCCTATCCATTAGATTTTAAGAAATCCATTGAACATACAAGCGGCAAATCCATAGACTCCTTGTATAGCTTATTAGCCACAACCACTTCACTAACCCCTAAATCGGCGCATACACAATGGAAACTGACCGGTTTTTTTTCGCTCAACGAAACCAATCGATACAAATATATTTCGGTAATGCCGATGGTAGCTACCAATGCCAACGATAAACTGATGTTGGGCATGTTGGTACACAATTATCAATTGCCCTTGCCCAATTGGCAATTCATAGCAGCACCTTTATGGGCTACCGGTAGCAAGCAACTCAATGGTTTTGCCCGAGTGGCCTACCAAAAGTTTCAACCGGGTAGTAGCCTTCTTGTTTCGGGAAGTGTTATCAAATACAATTACAGCAGTTTTGCACCCAACGATGCGCCAAAACTGTATTTAGGTGTTACACGATGGGTTCCTTCTGTAAAGTATACTTGGTACAACCAAGATTTGCGGAATAAAGCTAAGTGCGAGCTATTGGTACGCAGCATTTTGCTCAAAGAGACTGAATTGCGCTTTAGCACCATCAATATTAGCCCTACCGTAACCAAGCAATTGGTTACTACCGAGCCTACACATAGCTACATCAATCAATTGGCATTTACCTGGAGCAATAGCCGCAAATTGTATCCCTATAGTTTACAAGTAGGTATAGACCAAGGAAGTAAATTCCTCCGAGCCGGCATTACGGGAAATTATTTTTTCAACTATCCCTCACAAATAGGCGGTATCGAAGCCCGCTTTTTTGCCGGCAAGTTTGTGTACCTCGCACCTCAAACATACATTACCCAAAGCCAAACTTACCGTTATCATTTGCAATTGAGTGCGCCAAATGGAGCAAGTGATTACACCTATAGCCAATATTTTATCGGTCGTGGCGATTTTGAAGGGTGGCGTAGTAAGCAAGTAATGCAGCGCGACGGATTTTTTAAAGTCAATACACAATTGAATGCTAGTCAAGTGGGGCGTACCGATAATTGGCTAATGGCGTTGAACGTTTCGGGCAATATCCCCAATCAATACAATCCGCTTAGTGTATTACCCATCAAACTGCCCCTAAAGTTTTTTGTAGATGCGGGCACCTATGCCGAAGCTTGGCAAGCCAATGCCGCTTCGGGCAGGTTTTTGTACGATGCGGGATTACAGGTATCATTGCTGCAAAACCTTGTAAATATTTACTTTCCTTTGGTGAGCAGCAAAGTGTTTACCGATTATCAAAAAAGCGTTTTGGGTAAAAACCGATTTTGGAAAACAGTTTCCTTCAGCATCGACATACAACGCCTTAAACCATCCTACTTTAGTAAATACATTCCGCTCTAAATGCAGCTACACATTCAAATATTGCCACGGCAGCGCATCCATACTGAGCGGTGGAACCAATGTGTAGCAGACGCCAATCACCCTAATATTTTTATGTATTCATGGGCACTTGATGCTCTATGCACCTATTGGGACGGATTGATAATCAACGACTACGAGGCTGTATTACCACTACCATGGCGACAAAAATGGGGTATAAAATATCTTTACCAAGTACCCTTTATGCCGCGCCTTTCGGTGATGGGAGCTAATTGGCAGCCTACCGATAGCCCCGCCGTGTTGCAAGCCATGCAGCAACATTTTTCGTTTATCCATACCGATATTGACAACTTGGTATGTGCGCCTTGGGCTACACGCTCTCGCACCAACTTGTATTTACCGCTCTCGCACACTTATGCCACTTTAGAAGCGCGTTTTACCGAAGCTTGTCGCAAAAACATTCGTAAGGCTACGGCAAGAGGCTGCCAATTAGCACCTGCCAATCGGGTAGAAGACATCATTCTAATGTACGACAATGCCTACGGCGGTTTACAAAACACGCATACACAACGCAATTATCAATCGGCCGTTGCCTTTGCTCATGCAGCATTGCAACACCAAAAAGCAAGCATGTGGCAAGTGGAACACCAACTTACACACGAGCCATTATATACCGCCATTTTACTACACGACAAGCATCGAATTTATTATTGGCTAGGAGCACCTACCACACAAGGAAGACAATGCCGGGCTACTTATTTTTTCATCAGCCAAATTGTACAACAATACAGCCAATCGCAACTTTGCTTCGATTTTGAAGGCTCCGACATACCGTCTGTAGCACATTTTTATCAGCAATTTGCACCACTAACCGAAACCTATCACCAAGTTAAATGGCATCGATTGCAATGGTTATTGGGCAATCGGCTATAACATACAAACATTTTCATTATACAATATTGTAACTTTTGCGCGTTCCCCTTCAGGGCGGGCTTTTCGCTTTTACTCCTCGCCCCCACCCTCCGGGATGGTTGGCTGTGGGGTAATCGCTGCAATCCCTAACGCTGAAACAACCCATCTCCTTTCAACTACATTTTGGATATTTTTCGCCATCAACGGCTATTTTATACCCTTTAAACAACAAACACGACCAATATCATCTTTTGTTTTACAAGCATCTTCAAGTCATCTAATACATTACTATTCAATATACATAATAGTAAATCAATACTGACAATTGTCATATATAATTTTTATTCTGCAACTGAATTAACCCAATGTCAATCTTTGATTTTTATAGCTCGTCTTTTTTTCACAACATTTGTATCAGCACAGAACAGCACAGTATAAGTTAGTGTAACGATTGATAACAACAGCTATGTCTACCCAATTACCATTACAACTGAATAGCCATTTACAAACATCGAAAGTTCGACAATTGGTAGATGCTATCACTGCTGCTATTCGTAA
>JAIXOS010000002.1 GCA_027486695.1 Chitinophagaceae bacterium
GGGTCTAGTACCTCTAACAACGCAGAGGAAGGGTCGCCCCTGAAATCGTTGCCAATTTTATCTATTTCGTCTAAAATCATTACCGGATTGGAAGATTTTATTTTGCGAATGTTTTGTAAAATACGGCCTGGCATGGCGCCAATATACGTTTTGCGGTGTCCCCTGATTTCGCTTTCGTCATGCAATCCACCAAAACTAACCCTAGAATATTTTCTACCAATTGCATGGGCAATGCTACGGCCTAAAGAAGTTTTGCCTATACCCGGAGGACCTACAAAACATAAAATAGGGCTTTTCATATCGCCTTTTAGCTTCAATACGGCAAGGTATTCAATAATTCTGTTTTTGATTTTTTCCATGCCAAAATGGTCTGTATCGAGTACCTTTTTGGCGTTTTTAAGATCGTAATTATCGGGGGTATAGTCGTGCCAAGGCAAATCCAACATCAAATCCAAATGGTTATATACCACTGAATAGTCGGGTGTGCTTGCATGCATTCTTTCTAATTTGGCAATGCCATTTTGAAAGAGTGTTTTTGCGGCTTCGGGCCATATTTTGGCTTCGGCCTTTTTTTTCATTTCCGAAATTTCTCGCTCATTTGAGTCGCCGCCCAATTCGTCTTTGATGCTTTTTAGTTGCTGTTGTAAAAAGTAATCGCGTTGTTGTTTATCTAATTCTGTGCGGGTTTTGTTGGTTACTTTGTCTTTTAATTCTGCAAATTGCAACTCACGTTGTAAAAATTCAATCAGTTTTTCAGCGCGTTTTAATAGGTCATGAATTTCGAGCAAAGCCTGTTTTTCGCCCAAATCAATATTTTGGTTGCTGCTTACAAAATTGATTAAGAAAATAGGGTTTTCAATGTTTTTGAGAATGATAGCCGCCTCAGTAGGCATATTGGGCGATATTTGAATAATTTGGGTAGCCAAATCTTTAATACTACTTACATAGGCTTGAAAATTTTGGTCTATGGGAAGTGCTTCCTCTTCAAAAATCGAAATTTGCCCTTTGAAATAGGGTTCTGTTTCTATTATCTCGTGCAGTTCAAATCTTTTTTTGCCTTGAATGATAATGGTAGTACCGCCATCGGGCATTTTAATAAGCTTGACTATTTTGGCCACAGTACCAATAGTACATAAATCGGTAACGTCGGGCTCTTCTATATTGGCATCTTTTTGAGCCAACACGCCAATCAGTTTGTCGGTTTTGTAGGCTTCGTTTACGGCTTTGATGCTTTTATCTCTGCCAACGGTAATTGGCAATACTACTCCCGGAAACAGCACTGTATTGCGTAAGGGTAAAATAGGCAATACAGCCGGGATAATCATATTTTTATCTTGCTCGCTTTCGTTTTCGTTGATGGGTATGATGGGCATGAAATCTGAATCATCATCGTTTTGTAGGAAAAATTTTTCTTTGGTCATGTGTTTTTTTTCTATTCAAAAAAATCGTCAAAATGTCATTATAGCAAAAGGATGCTATTTATTTACAACGTAGGTAGCGGTGCTTCAATATTAATGCCATGCCTGCCAATTATTGAGTTTTGGTACAAATTGACGGTTGCTGTAGCATTTTAAGGGTGTTGTGGCAGTAGTGCTTTATTTGTAAATGACACGGAATGACTTGGTAACGGTGTTTGTTTTATTGTTTACTTCTACCAATTTAATGTTTACTACACACCATTTTTGTTGAGGTAAGTTGATAATGTTGAAGCTGCTAACCGAGGCGGTGGTAGTAAAGGCCGGAACCTGTGGGGTGATGGCAATGTTGGATGCTTCGTCAAGAACCGTTACATAAATAGTGGTGCCCATTGGTGGAACCTTGCTAGTAAGGGTAACCGTTACCGGAAAGTTAGGGGTTAGTGAAATATTGGCAGTGCCTGCATTAAGTGTTGCTTGAAGGGGATCGCCAACAGTGATTGTTTTAATACAGGCATTCAACAAAAGCACCGAAAATAGCATACCGATGGCAGTTAAGCGCCGCGCAAATACTTTTTTTCGGTTAAGGTAGTTCATTGTGTTTGTATTTATATCGTAACACTCGTAAATTTCTTGCCTAACCAACTTTGTTTGGCAGGAATGATCCATTCGGTAAGCAGTGCCTGCTTAGTGGCAACTAAATTATTAAAATAGAGGGTATTTGGCTGTACAAAATTGTTTTGAATGGCATAGGTAAGTTGTGGAAGAGGCAATATTTCCACTTTGTTTTTGATGACAAATGCCAAATTTTGGCGATCAAACATATTTACTTTGCACAAAGCTTCTATTTGTTGAACCAAATGGACGCTGCTGTCTGTACTGCATCCACCTACTTTCACCATCGATTCGTCGGCCATAATAATTAAAAATTGGCCGAAAAATAGGTTGGCAAATCCTTTTACGGGTGCTCCGTGGCTTTTCCAATTTGCGAGAAACTCTTGCAATAAATCTTCAATAGTTAATGCTTCAGAAATGGTGAGTAAACGACTGCTTTGATACACCCAAACCCTTGAAGAAGGACTAAAATCAGTAGGTAGTAAATGTTCGTATTCGAATGTCATGTGACTTAAATTAATCTTTTGAGGCATAAAAATAAGCGCCAATACAAGCAGTTGCCGTTTTGATAAGCAAGTTTTCGGCTGTGAAAATGGCTTTCCAGACCAACGTGTGCCATAACTTATCATATACAACGTCTGCAATGAGTAGCAACAGCAAAATTACAGCCGTTGCCGCAAAGAATTTTTTCCACTCAATATTTATCTTTCTCATAGCTGCAATAATAATGTGTAAAACGGTTTTGCGGAGGGAATATTATGTTGTTTAAATCAAAAGCGAATAGCTTCATCTGTCAAGCCTTGCTCCATTTGTATACGATATTGTTTGTTAAGCGGCATCGCTAAGTTTAGTTATAATGGATGCGAAAAAATAGTTTATGATTGGTTGTTTACGAAAATAACGTAAAACACCGAATTATAGCGTGTTGCTGTTTGTTAAATAAGTGACATACTTTTTTGATTAAAAATTATGGATTGAAGAGGTCATGTACTTGTATAAGGTAGCTGACTTTGCAGTTTAAATAAAACGTACAGTTATTTTTGTATTTGATAGAGCCGCTACCACCAAGAAAGATATGATTCCCAAATATGGGTTTGTGTAAAATACAGTTGAAGCAAATTTAAATAATTGGTAAGGATGATGGAATTTGTGTAGTTTGGCGGCACTTTGGTTTTATAAGTTCAAAAAAATGGCTTAAATTATTTGTGTACTTAAAATTAGTTACTACATTCGCACCACAAATGACAAAAGCAAATACAAATACTTTTTATTTCTCTTATTACTACTTTAGCCAAAAGTAGTCGGGAATGTATTTGCCTTAATAATTAGGAAAATTTAAACAACATACAGTCCCGACGAAAAGTCGGGATTTTTTATTTTATGACAGCTACAAAAGTTTCTATTCAAGGCTACGAAGGTTGTTTTCACCAACTAGCTGCGCAACAATATTTTGGCAAATCGGTAACCGTAATTCCTTGTGCCACTTTTAAACAAGTAGTCACTATTGCTTCCGACGCAAACGAAAGCGACGGCGGCGTAATGGCTATCGAAAATTCCATTGCCGGTAGCATATTGCCCAATTACACCTTATTGAAAAACAGTCAGTTGCAAATTGTAGGCGAAGTATACTTGCCTATAGAACAACATTTGCTAGTAAACCCCGGTGTACGATTTGAAGATATAAGAGAGGTACACTCGCACCACATGGCAATTCAGCAGTGCATGCAATTTTTAGACAAGTATGATTGGAAATTGGTAGAAACGGAAGATACTGCCCTCAGTGCCATGCAGGTGCATAAGCGTCGCAGTACCCATACGGCAGCAATTGCAGGTGCATTAGCAGCCGATTTGTTTCAGCTAGAAATTTTAGCCGAAAATATACATACCCAAAAAAATAATTATACTCGGTTTTTAATTTTGCAAAGAAAAGAAGTCGCACAAGTGCCTACTGATGCCAATAAAGCGTCTATCAACTTTGTTACCAATCACACCAAAGGAAGTTTATCTAAAGTGCTCACTACCATAGCCGATGCCCAAATTAATTTGAGCAAATTGCAAAGCATGCCTATAGCAGGTACCAATTTTACCTACAGTTTTCATGCCGATTTGGAATTTGATCATATTCAACAATTCTACACCGCTTTGAACAGTATGGGATCATTAACCCAACAAATACAGGTATTCGGTATTTACAAAAATGGCAATAATCATTAATTAGGTTTCGTAGATTTTCCCGATTGTTATGCAGCAAACACCCATAAATATGGAAAAAACAAACTCTGCTTCTCAAGTAATGTCTATCAACACCGCTAAACGTTTGGAAGGCATTGGCGAATACTATTTTTCACAAAAATTGCGCGAAATAGAAACGCTCAATAAAGCAGGTAAGCAAATCATTAATTTAGGAATTGGTAGTCCCGATTTGCCGCCGCATCCTAGTGTGATTGCGCAATTGCAAAGTCAGGCAAGTTTGCCCAATACGCATGCTTATCAAAATTACAAAGGCTGTGCACAATTGCGTACAGCAATCAGCGATTGGTACAAAAAATGGTATGGTGTATCGGTTGATGCCGACACGGAAGTGCTGCCGTTAATTGGGAGTAAAGAGGGTATCATGCATATTTGTATGACGTATTAAAATGAGGGCGATATTGCCTTGGTTCCCAATCCCGGATATCCTACATACCGTAGTGCGGTTAAGTTGGCAGGTGGCGTTTGTGTTGATTATGAATTGAATGAAGCATTGGGATGGGCTCCTAATTTTGCGCTGTTGGAGCAGCAAGATTTAACACGCGTAAAGTTGTTGTTTGTTAATTATCCACACATGCCAACCGGGCAACAAGCTAGCGAAGCGCTATTTCAAAAAATAATTGACTTTGCTACCAAACACCAAATATTGGTAGTACACGATAATCCATACAGCTTTATTTTAAACCAACAGCCACTCAGCATATTGAGCGTGCCCGGAGCAAAAGCAGTGGCCATTGAATTAAACTCACTTAGCAAAAGCCACAACATGGCCGGTTGGCGTGTTGGCATGCTTTGTGGGGCACAAGAGCGGATAAACGAGGTGCTTCGTTTTAAAAGCAATATGGACAGTGGTATGTTTTTGCCGGTGCAATTAGCGGCTGCTACGGCATTAGCCTTAGACGAAAGTTGGTACAAATCTGTCAACGACATATATGAACAACGAAGATCCAAAGTGTTTGACTTGATGGATTTATTGGGCTGCACCTATGCTTCTAATCAAGTTGGTATGTTTGTATGGGGGAAAATTCCTGGAACATTTACAAGCGGTTATACCCTCAGCGATGCCGTATTGTACAATGCCCAAGTGTTTATAACGCCCGGAGGTATTTTTGGAAGTGCAGGCGATCAATACATACGCATCAGTTTGTGCGGCAGTATGGAAAAGTTTGAGCAAGCCATACAGCGTATTCAAGCAGCACAGTTGAAATAATTTTATATCATGTTTTAGCCATAAATAATTGTATGACCATTACCATTGTTGGGGTAGGATTGATAAGCGGTTCCTTTGCGTTAGCCATGAAAGAGAAGGGCTTTGCTAAAAAAGTAATTGGCGTTAGCCGAACACAAGCAAGTATAGACAAAGCGTTGCAATTGGGTATCATTGATGAAGCATTGCCTTTGGCTGAGGCGGTAGCTGCTAGCGATTTAATCTATGTAGCCATTCCGGTCGATGCAACCTTGTCGGTAATGTCCGAAATCATGGATTTGATAACCGATAAGCAAATTGTAACCGATGCAGGGTCTACAAAGTATCGCTTGTGCCGCATGTTGGAGCACCATCCCAAGCGAAAGCAATATGTAGCAGCGCACCCTATGTGGGGAACCGAAAATAGCGGTCCCGAAGCAGCAGTAAAAAATGCTTTTGCAGGTAGGGCTTGCGTTATTTGCGAAAAAGAAAATAGCCTTCCTAGTGCGGTAGCATTCATCGAAAAAGTTTATACCACCTTTGGTATGCATATTATTTATATGGATGCATACGAGCACGATAGGCATGTGGCCTATGTAAGCCATATTTCGCACATCACTTCATTTGCCCTTGCTAATACTGTTTTAGAAAAAGAAAAAGAAGAGGAGGCCATTTTTGAGTTGGCAAGTGGTGGTTTTGAAAGTACTGTTCGTTTGGCAAAAAGTAGTCCCGCTATGTGGGCGCCTATTTTTTTGGAAAACAAGGAAAATATATTGGAAGTGCTGAAAGAACATATCAAGCAATTAAGAAAATTTTCTACAGCATTGGAACAACAAAATCAAGAAGCATTGGTGGCTATTATGCAGCAAGCAAATACCATAAAAAAAGTATTGAACCCCCAATTTGGGAAACAAAAAGATACTTAATGGCATAAAAATATAGCAATTATTTTGCAGAAAACAATAAACAAAGGCGTTTAGGGCCGAATTAGCTACCTTTGCGCAAATTTTTAAAATTAGTTATGATTACATTTAGTGAGTTAGGCTTGGATGAGCGTTTGGTTCAGGCAACAGGAGAGTTGGGGTACGTGAACCCAACTACTATACAAGAAAAAGCCATTCCGGTACTTTTGAGTGGTACAAAGGACTTTATAGGATTGGCACAAACCGGTACCGGTAAAACAGCGGCATTTGGTTTGCCATTGTTACATTTAATTAGCGAAACAGAAAAATATCCACAAGCGTTAGTTGTTTGCCCTACAAGGGAATTGTGTTTACAAATTGTAAACGAGATAGAATTGTTTAAAAAGCACATGCATGGTATTCATGTGGTAGCTGTTTATGGTGGCGCTAGCATTGGATTGCAAATTCGCGATATCAAAAGAGGAATACAAATTGTTGTGGCCACTCCCGGCAGGCTTATTGATTTGATTGAACGTAAAGCAATCAA
>JAIXOS010000029.1 GCA_027486695.1 Chitinophagaceae bacterium
ATTTGTACAAACAAAAAAGGCATTTTCGGGTCGTTCCATCTATTGCGCCAGTCGTTAATCAACGCAGGAAATAAGGTTTTGTATTGTTCGGCTTTATTTCGATTGCCTTCCCCTTGGTACCAAATAGCTCCTTTAATAGCATAGGGAATTAAGGGCGCAATCATGGCATTGTATAAGCCTCCACAATTACCACTTTTTGCTGGATCTTTAGGCTCGGAAGGCGGTGGTGGCAATGGCTTTTTGGCCAACCTTGCCGCTGCTGTATCGGCCATCCATTTACTAAACAAAGTAGCTTTATTGGCTTTGTATTGTTCCAACATTGTAGGGTATGATGCTACCCAATTATCGTAATCGGTAATTATATCGGTTAAAGCAGAATTGGCTTGTAATGCCGAGCGACTAATCCATTTTTCAGCAGGTGTACCTCCACGAGAGGAATGAATGATTCCTATGGGTACATTTAATTGCTTATATAAAGTTTGTGCAAAAAAATAAGCAACAGCAGAAAAGTTGACTACTGTATTGGAATCGCAAACAACCCATTTGGCTTTAATGTCTGTTGCTTGCTGCGTGGCAGCCGCATACGGCACGGTCAGCATTCGAATTAATGGATAATTGGCGGCTGATTTTTCTTTTAACCAATTCGTGAGCAACTTTTGCCCCCAATGCGGGCCAAGTTCCCTTTCCATATTTGACTGTCCACCTGCTAACCAAACCTCGCCTACATATATGCTGTCTATTACCAAATCATTTATTTGCATTTGGTAAGGCCCACCGGCTTTTAAGGGTTTTAAATGCAACAACCATTTACCGGACGTATCGGCTTTGGTAGTTACCTTTTGACCGGCAAATACCACTTTTACCAACTCGTTAGCATTGGCCGTACCCCAAACCGGCACCTTAACACCACGCTGCAATACAGCATTTTTTGAGAATAAGCCATTTGGCTGAACGGTGGCATGTGCGGCATGTGCTAATATCAAAACTAGACATAACCAAAAACTGTATCTTTTCATAGAATCATCGTTTTGTTTGGTAAAAATAGGTTTACCAATTTGTTTTTCGTTTAAGCATTATTCAGATACCCAAAAAGGCATTTCTACTTATCTATTATACCTCCTTTGATGTAAAATAAAGAGCTATTAAGCCAGAAAGTGTAAGTCGTATTCAGTTTACTCAATCACCTGTACCAACTTAATGTAATCTATTTCTATACCGGAACTCTTACGTATAAATTTCAAAAAATTATCCCCTTCTCTTAACGATACAACTCCGAAATCAATTTCGGTAAAGTCATCGCTTTTGGGGAATGAAAGGTCTTGCAACATGATATAATTGACCAAAATATCATGCTTTTGATCCGTTTTGGCAGCATAACCTACTTTTAAACGGTACTTGCTGTTTTTGGCTACCGATGCCATTACTGTTACGCAATCGTTTTGATGATTAAATGAATCTACATAGCCGGAACCTGAATAACCTGAATGACGGTTATTAATTTTGGCACCTTGTATGCTTCCTCCTGCTGCTGTTCCGTTTTCGGCTTCTAATAAAATAGTGGTTATAGTAGGACCCTTAGTAGCACCACATTCGGCCACACCAATTGCCGAAGGTATAATTGGTTTAATGGTACCATCACTGTTATACGATAAACAGTCGACCAACATGTTTCTACACTCGCTTTTATTACCTGACATTTTCATACCGTGATGAAAAGCATACCATTTGTTTTTGTACTTCACAATACTACCATGATTGGTACCTGCCATGCCGTCAAAGCGACCAATATATTCGCCCTTGCATACATAAGGCCCTAACGGTTTATCAGCCACTGCATAATACATATGTTCAGGCCATTTTTTTTTTTTTTTTTCAAGATATGACAAATAATATTTGCCTTTGTACTTGTGTACCCAAGGCCCTTCGAACACATCGGTTAACTGTGGCGTTAAATTCACTTTGGTTTCAGGAATGATGGATTTAAAATCTTTACTCAACTTAGCGGCAAAGCAACTACCACCACATCCCCAATACAAATAAGCTTGTTTATCGTCGTCTACAAACAGTGCAGGATCTTGCCCCCACTCTACGCCTTTTATATATCCAATATCGGTAAAGGGGCCTTGAGGGTATTTACTAGTTGCAAGGCCGGTTCTAAATACGCCATTCCCTTTTTCCTGCATGCAATACACCAAATAGTAGGTACTATCGAGCAAAGCCGCGTCAATTGCCCAAGCATGGCTAGCAGCCCATGATACATCTTTTACATGTAAAACCGATCCATAATCTGTCCAATTCACCATATCGGTAGTAGAAAGTACATGATAATCGGCCATCGTAGCATGCGTGTTGGTGCCCGGTTGATCGTGCGATACATATACCCATAGTTTGTCGCTACCGGGCCATACATGCGCCGAAGGATCGGCTAGGTGAATACTTGTTACGGCAGGATTTTGCGCAAACAAGAAGCCGCCTTCCATCATTAGCGCCAAACATAACGCCCAAAGGGCAACCTTTTTTTTCATATACAATCATTAAAATGTTAAAGTAATTACCTGTCCGGGTTTTGTAGTAAAATCGTATTCATAAAACGTTGGCAACGGAAAACTGTCTGCCACCTTAGTCGTTTGTATAAGTGGTGTAGCTACTGTTGGCAATTGGTAAAAAGGATTGGCGTTAAGACCTTGTGCCTTTTTTGCCTTATTGGTTAAGGGTTGCGGTAAGCGTACTCTACATAATCCGCCTAGGGCAGACTTTATAGTTGCTTGTAAAAGCTTGCCATTTTTCCAACGCATATTTACTAATTCAAAGCCTCCCCTTGCTTTTAAACCTGTTACAGATCCCTCAGTTTGCCATTCGGTTGGGAGAGCCGGCAATAAATGAATAGCGCCATCGTGGCTTTGCAATAGCATCTCTGCTAACCCCGATGTAAAACCAAAATTGCCATCTATTTGAAATGGGGGATGTGCATCAAACATATTGGGGTAAGTCCCCCCCTCCTCTACAAAATCTTTGTTGCTAATAGGTTTGGGAGGAACCAATTTAATTTGTTCCTTAATTAACTTAAAAGCATGATTGCCATCAAGCAAACGAGCCCAAAGATTAATTTTCCAATTCATGGACCAACCGGTAGAAGGGTCGCCTCTTTGCAATAGGGTTGTTTTGGCAGCATTGCTCAGTTGTGGCTGTCGCAAAGGACTTATTTGATTAGAAGGATACAATCCATAAAGATGCGATACGTGCCTGTGTTTATCGTTTGGATTGTCGATATCCTCTAACCACTCTTGCAATTGACCATGTTTGCCTACTTGCATAGGTGGTAATTTTTTTAATGCCGCAGTAATACGCGTTACCAAATCTGGATCGGCGTTCAGTACTTTAGCCGCTGCGATGGTTTTTGAAAATACATCGAATACCAACTGATTATCGATTGTAGTGCCGGCGGCAATTACCACCCATTTGTTTCGGGCGGCATAAGGCGCATTTTCAGGCGACATTGAAGGTGATACAATAAGCCATTTGTTTGTGGGCTCTTCCACTAAAAAATCAAGATAAAACTCCGCTGCACCTTTCAATGCCGGATAAACCGACTGTAAATAGCTGCGATTTCCAGAAAACGCATATTTTTCCCACAAATGCTGGCTGAGCCAAGCGCCACCATTTGGCCACAAACCCGGCCCGCCATCTATGGCGCCATTAAAACGCCACAAATCGGTATTGTGGTGCAGCACCCAACCCTTTGCATTGTACATGGTTTTGGCAGTTTCTTTACCGGTTTCGGCAAGTTCTTGTACCATTTTAATCAAAGGAAAATGTGTTTCGGGCAAGTTGGTTACTTCGGCAGGCCAATAATTCATTTCGGTATTGATGTTTACCGTGTATTTGCTATCCCATGCCGGAAACAACTGATCGGCCCAAAGCCCTTGTAAATTGGCAGGCTGACCGCCCGGCTGCGAACAAGCAATGAGCAAATAACGACCAAACTGAAAATACAAAGCGGCCATTTGCTTATCGCCACCTTTACTAAACTCCTTTATCCGTTCGTCGGTTGAAAGATTGGGCACGGGTGTTTCGCCAAGGTGCAATTGTACCCTATTATATTGTTTGGTATACCAAGCAACATGTTGGTTAAGCGCTTTTGCATAAGGTTTTTTGCAAGCTGCTTGCCAATAGGTTTCTGCAAGCTGCGCTGCATTGCCACTAATATCGTGGTAGTTTTTAAAGTTGGTTGCTACCGAAATATAAATAGTAGCAATGGTTGCTGCGGTTACCTGTAGGGCATTGTTTTGAGCAGTTACTGCACCACCATCGAGTACAATTTTGGCTTGTACAGATGCCTGCACCTTTCCGGGAATGCTTTCAAAATTGCTCGATACTGCATCCATTATTAGTACGTCTTTTCCGTTGGTGTGTATTTGCGCAGCGGCGGGCCTATCCATGGTAGCTGTAAAATGAATACTTGCTGGTTGACTAGCTGTAATACGAATAATAGTGACCTGATCGGGGAAGGAGGTAAATATCTCTCTTTTGTATTGAACGCCTGCCACTTGGTAAGTGGTGGTGGCAGTGGCAGTGGCTATATTGAGCGAACGCCGATATTGGCTGTAATCATCGTGATTGGGAAATTGGAGGTACAAATTGCCTACTGTTTGGTAAGGCATGCCTTGCGCACCTTTGGAAGTTATTTTTTGGCAAGCCATTTTTTCGGCCTCTGCATACTGTCCATTATTGATGAGTTGGCGAATAACAGGCAATGCGGCCAATGCCTCTGGATTGTCGTTTCTGTAGGGGCTACCAGCCCAAAAAGTGTTTTCGTTCAGTTGAATTTGCTCGTTAGCTGGTTGGCCAAAAACCATGGCACCTAAACGACCGTTGCCAAGAGGCAAAGCCTCTACCCATG
>JAIXOS010000471.1 GCA_027486695.1 Chitinophagaceae bacterium
CAATAACAATAACAACAACAATACCACCGTTAGCAACAACAATGGTATTACCACCACTATTGCCGGAGGCATCAATTACAAAGATGCATGGAGCAAAAAAGTGGATGCAAGCGGTAGCTATTTTTACAACCACCTGCAAGTAAACAAAGCCACCAATAGCCTTACCGAAAACATTGTTCCCAACGATAGTTCCCTTTTCAACCGCCAAACTAGCACATCGGACAATACCAATCTCAACCATCGCTTCAATTACAACATCGAAGCCGCTATTGATACCAACAACCAATTGATTGTTCGGCCCAACATAGCTTGGCAACAAACCGATGCACACAGCAATACCCAAAGTTTGTTTAACAAAGGCACACAAGCAAGCACCGGCAATACGCAACAGGCAACCAACAACCAAAACAGTGGGTACAACGGCAGTGTAGAAGCCACTTATCGGCATCGCTTTCGCCAAAAAGGACAATCGTTTTCCATCAACCTTACTGCCGGCGGCAATTCCAACAATGGCAATGGCACCAATATGGGCGCCCAAAACAATGCGCAGCCTTTGCCACCCAAAATCATCGATCAGGTAAGTACGTCCAACAATCATAACCAAAACATCAGCACCAACGTATCGTTCACACAGCCAATTGCCGCCCGTCAATTGATCGAATTATCGTACAACTACAGTTACCGAACAGGCGAATCTAACAAAGACGTTTATGCCAATAGCGGGGTAGCCAACACATACACCTTACCCGTTGATAGCCTTACCAACCATTTCAACAATACCAATTTTAGCCATCGCGTGGGTATTGGCTACCGATTGCAAGGCGAAAACTACCAGTTCAATATCAGCAACGGCATACAGTTTGCCCAATTGCAAAGCAACAACCTTACCAAACAATCTAGTTTCAATAGGCACTTTACCAATTTGTTTCCAACGGCACATTTTACCTACAATTACAGTCGCACCAAAAGTTTGCGCATCAATTACAATGGCCGCACCAACCAACCTAGCATAGCACAGTTGCAGCCCGTGGTAGACAACAGTAGCCAAATCAATGTCAAAATAGGCAATATCCGCCTTACGCAGGAGTTTAACCATACCTTCCAACTGCGCTACAATGCCTTCAATACCACTAGCTTCAACAATTTTTTTGCCTTTGTGAATGCCGCATTTACCAGCAACAAAATAGTCAACAGCATTACCCAATTGGCCAATGGCAACCAACGCACCACCTACGAAAACAAAAACGGTGCCTACAGCGTCAGTGCATTTGCATACAAAGGCATTGCCCTTGCAAAGCCCAAAAGCAATCTTGGCTTTACCACCAATGTGCAGCACAGTAGGGAGGTAGGGCTCATCAATGGCAACAGTAGCTACACCTACCAAACAGCACTTGGCCAAACCATCAGTTGGACCATGAACCTGCAAGAACGGTTCGATTTGGTATTTGCCACCACCGCCAACTACAACTGGGTACGTTACAACCTGCTACCACAAAACAATGCCAATTATTTTTCGCAGGTTGTTTCTGCCGAACCCACCTACACCTTTAAAAATGGTTGGATACTCAGTGCCGATTTCGATTATACCTACAACACAGGCCGCGCCAATGGGTACAACATAGCCGTGCCCCTGTTCAATGCCAGCATTGCCCGACAACTATTCAAGAAAAAAGAAGGCGAAATAAAACTATCTGTATACGATTTGTTTAGTCAAAACCAAAGCGTCACCCGCAACGTTACCAATAATACCATCACCGATACACAAAATTTGGTACTGCAACAATATTTTGTACTCAGTTTTACCTATCAGTTACGCAAGTTCCCCGGTAGCAACCAAGGCCAAAATCCGCAGCAAAACATGCGCAACATGATGCGCCAAATGTACCGCGGCGGCGGCGGAATGGGTCGCATGCCATAGTTATCCAAAGAGCAAAGTAAATACGGCATTGTCCACCCGATAAAGCGCAATTGTATTTGGGCGTTCCCCTTCGGGTCGGGCCTTTCTCTTTTACTCCTCGCCGCCACCTTTCAGGATGCCGGCTGTGGGGTAACCGCGTAAGAAAAAAAAAAAAAAAGCCGATAAAAGCACCCGCTTGTATGCCTGTTTTCCGCAACCGGCTTAACGGCATTAACCCCTTCCCGAAAATGGTTGGCAGCATTGCCCAATACAATAACAAAATACCAAATACGGATATGGCAGCGATGTATTGTTGCAATTACGCATTAGCAAACGTACCCTACACAATTTGCGCACGCAGGGGCATATACCTTATACCCGCATGGGCGGCAAGATGTATTATAAAAAAGCCGACATAGAGCAGGTGTTGCAAAACAACTATGTGCAAGAAGTGCAATACCGCGAAAAAGAGCGGAGGAAGGAAAAGAACAGCCGATAAGTTAGCGTTAAGTAATTGATGATTAAAAACAGGTTTTAAGTGCATCTATTAATTGATTATTCAATAAATATTTATGGCAGTAATGGGTTATATTTATGAGCATGAAATACTTTGCATATTTGCCTTTATTTTTGAGTAACAGATTATTACCTGACTACTTTGCACAACGAAAAACTAACAAGAAAAGAAATCATCGACACCCGCTTAAAAAAAGCAGGTTGGCTTGTTGGCGACCATACACAAGTGGTGGAAGAGTTTGATATAGTTGTAGATAGCAATGTAGTAAATGATGTTACAACACCCTACGCCGGTCATCAATACAGTGATTATGTTTTATTAGGCAAAGATGGCAAACCATTAGCGGTGGTTGAAGCAAAAAAATCTGCTGTAGATGCTGCTATTGGCAGAGAACAAGCCAAACAATATTGCTACAATATTCAAAATACAAAAGGTGGTGAACTACCTTTTTGTTTTTATACTAACGGTCACGATATTTTCTTTTGGGATTTAGAAAACTACCCGCCAAAAAATGTATATGGCTTTCCTACAAGAGACGACCTGGAACGTTACCAATACATTCGCAAAGCAAGAAAACAATTAGCAGGTGAATTAATCAATACCAAAATTGCAGGGCGAGATTATCAAATCAGTTCCATTCGTGCAGTAATGGAAGCTGTTGAAAAACGAAAGCGTAAGTTTCTATTAGTAATGGCCACCGGTACTGGTAAAACAAGAACCTGCATTGCTTTGGTAGATGCTTTAATGCGGGCAGGATGGGCAGAAAGGGTATTGTTTTTAGTAGATAGAATTGCTTTGCAAAATCAGGCATTGGATGCTTTTAAAGAACATTTACCCAATGAGCCAAGATGGCCTAAACAGGGCGAAAAAGAAATCTCAAAAGACAGAAGGATTTATGTGTCTACTTATCAAACAATGATAGGTATTGTTCGTGATGAAAACAACCCTTTATCGCCACACTTTTTCGATTTAATTGTAGTAGATGAAAGTCATAGAAGCATTTACAACACTTATGGCGAAATACTCGATTATTTCAACACCATTACATTGGGCTTAACTGCTACACCAACTGATGTGATAGACCACAATACATTTAAATTGTTTGAGGTAGAAGATGGTGTGCCTACTTATGCCTATTCTTACGAGCAAGCTGTAAATAATATTCCCCCTTACTTGTGCAATTTTCAGGTAATGAAAATTAAAACCAAGTTTCAGGAGGAAGGCATTAATAAAAGAACGATTGCACTAGAAGACCAAAAGAATTTAATACTAGAAGGCAAGGAGATAGCAGAAATTAACTACGAAGGAACAGACCTTGAAAAGAAAGTCATTAATCGTGGTACCAATGCCTTGATAGTACGTGAGTTTATGGAGGAATCCATTAAAGATGCCAATGGTGTATTGCCTGGCAAAACCATTTTCTTTTGTATCAGTAAGGCTCATGCTAGAAGACTAGAAGAAATCTTTGACTCATTATATCCAGAGTACAAAGGTGAACTAGCCAAAGTAATTGTAAGTGAAGACCCTCGTGTACATGGTAAGGGTGGATTGCTAGACCAGTTTACCAATAACGATATGCCTCGTGTGGCTTTAAGTGTAGATATGCTAGACACAGGTATTGATGTAAGAGAAATTACCAATCTAGTTTTTGCAAAACCTGTATTTAGTTATACCAAGTTTTGGCAAATGATTGGCAGGGGTACCAGATTACTGGAAAAAGAAAAAATGAAGCCTTGGTGTACACAGAAGGATGCTTTTTTAATTTTAGATTGCTGGGATAATTTTGAGTACTTTAAGTTGAATCCTAAAGGCAAAGAGCTAAAGCCTCAAATACCTTTGCCTGTTCGTTTGTTTGGTGTAAGGCTAGATAAAATTGAAAAAGCAATAGAACTACACGAAACAGAAATTGTAACCAAGGAAACCGATAAACTAAAGCAACAAATAGCAACACTGCCTAAAAACTCGGTGGTAATACTAGACGCTAGGCAAGAATTGCAACGATTGGATGATAGTAACTTTTGGAACAACCTTACACCTGATAAAATTGAGTTTTTAAATACTGTGGTAAAACCTTTGTTTAGAACCGTGGCAGAAGTGGATTATAAAGCCATGTTGTTTGAAAAAGATATTGTAGAAGTATCCCTAGCTCACCTTGCAAAAGAGCCTAATAAGTTTGATGCTTTAAAAGATAGCATTGTAGAAGAAATTGGCGAATTACCACTATCAGTAAATATTGTGGCAAGACAGGAAGATTTAATTAGGCAAAGCCAAACCAATCATTTTTGGGCAACCATTAGCGAAGATAAATTTGACGAACTCATTACCAAGCTTTCGCCATTAATGAAGTATCGTGAAGCCATTGTGCCGCTTGGCCCAGCCAAGTTTAATTTTAAGGATGTAGTGGCTCAAAAAGAGTATGTAGAATTTGGTCCGCAACACGAAGCCTTAACCATTGCCAAATACAAAGAATTAGTAGAACAAAAAATAAACGCATTGGTAAATGCCAATCCATTATTGCAAAAACTAAAGCTAGGCACTACTATTTCTGAAACAGAAGCAGAAGAACTAGCGGAAACCTTGCATAACGAGCATCCACATATTACCATTGATTTGTTGCGTAAAGTGTACAACAACCGCAAAGCACAGTTGGTGCAGTTTATGAAACATATTTTAGGTATTCAAGTGCTTGAATCTTTTCCTCAGTCGGTTTCTACATCGTTTAGTCTGTTTATTGCCCAACATAGCTATTTAAACAGTAGGCAGTTAGAGTTTTTAAACTTACTGCAAACGTTTTTAATAGAGAAAGGCGATGTAGAAAAGAAAGATTTGGTAAATGCACCTTTTACAAGAATACACCCCGATGGTATACGTGGGGTGTTCACCAATAAAGAGATAGACGAGATTATCAATTTCATCCAGAAATTAGCAGCCTAATATTTCTGAATCACTGATTTGATGGATTTAAAGATTATGCAGATAAAACCATGAATACTGATTTTTTATATAAGGACATTACTGAAAAGATCATTGGGGCTTCTTTTGATGTTCATAATTTTTTAGGGAATGGCTTTCAGGAAGTTATTTACCAAAGGGCTTTAGCTTATGAAATGAGATTAAGGGAGTTAAATTTTGCCAGAGAAATAGAACAGGAAATTTTCTATAAAGACTTATCTGAACCTATAGGAACACGAAGAGCAGATTTTGTAGTAG
>JAIXOS010000377.1 GCA_027486695.1 Chitinophagaceae bacterium
TACCCTCTTAAGCCCCGATGATTTACAAGCTGTAGTAGACGAAAGCTTCTACGAATTTTGGCGGAAACACATTACTACCTTACCAAAGCATTTGCTAACTCTTTTGCTATCGCAAGGCTTATCGCAATATACTTTGATGGAACAAATCAAAAATCAATTGAGTGGTAAGCTTCCTAAATTAAGCCAGCCTTATCCTAACGATTTTTTATCGCCTTCCTATCTTAGCCAAACCGTCACTTCTATCGACAACAATGCCAAAATTACAAATCAGCTATACGATGCATTGGAACAATATTTAATTGAAAATCAATCAGTATTAATACAAAAGTGTGCAAAAAACAGGTATGCCAAACCCACTTTTGAGCCGTTATTGGTTGCCCAAGATTGGGCAGGCACTCTTGAAACCATTTATAACAAACAAGAAACCCAATACGTTACGGCATTGTTCGATGAATGCCTAACTCAAGTACTTGAATACTATGCCGAACTTGGCAAAACCCATGTATTACTTCAGCAGTTTCAAATCCATTTAGCCATCATGGCTTATAAGCAAGTACACAGTGCTTTACAAACCTTTAAACGGCAGAGGGCCGTTATTACCTTCGACGACATGATTGACCTCTTGCACCAATCTGTTACAACCGGTTTGCAAAAAGAAAGCCTGATTGCGCAGTTACGCACCAAATACCAAGCCGTTTTTATCGACGAATTTCAAGATACCGACCAAAAACAATACGCCATTTTCAATACTTTGTACGGGTACGACAACCATATTTTGTTTTACATTGGCGATCCCAAACAATCCATTTACGGATTTCGTTCGGCCGACATCTTTACCTATTTTGAAGCCGCTCAACAAGTACAGCGGTTGCACCAAATGAATGTGAACCATCGTTCTTCGGCAAGTTTCATTAGTGCCATGAATAGTTTTTTCTTGCCGGAACCCAATTTTAATACGTTTGCTACAGAAGGCATTCAATATTTACCGGTAGAATCGCCACCGAACAATACCAAAGGAGACCTGCATTACGAAGGTGCGCCCTTAACACCCATCAGTATAGTGTCACTTGAAAACAAAGAAGCCGTGCTTCAAGGCACAATAGCCGTTGCACGCGATTTATTATGTTCAGGCAAATACACGATTGTGAAGCACGATGGCTCAAAGCAAGCAGTACAACCTGCCGATATTGGCATTTTGGTGCGCAACAAAAAACAAGGTATTGCCATCAAACAGCAATTGGCCAATTATGGTATTCCCGCCATTACCATTAGCGACACCAAACTATTGCAATCTGCCGAAGCCCACGATTTGTATTACGTAATGCTAGCCGTATGGCAAATTTCACGCGCTAATATTAACCGGGCACTCATTAGCGAACTTGGAGGCTATACAACACAAACCCTTCTTGAAATAAATGAAGAAGACGTTTTGCAGCAATTCAAACTATACCAAGAGGCATGGAATTCCGAGGGTGTGTACGTTATGTTGCGGAAGTTTTTAGCCGACCATGCCTTTACCGATTTACTGAACGGAAGTACCAAACCCAATGCAGAACGCACCATTTCCAACATTTTACAGTTGGTAGAAATTATACACAAAGTAGCACAACGAAAAAGATACACGCCCGAAGAGCAAATAGTATGGCTCAAAAAAGGCATGGAAGGAAGAACCGGTGAAGGCGACGAATACGAACAACGTATTGAAAGCGATGAAGCTGCCGTAAAAATTGTCACCATTCACAAAAGCAAAGGACTTGAATACAATATTGTGTTGGCACCGCATTTGGATATGTTGAAAAATGAAGCCACATTCAAAACAGCTACTTTTCGCAACCCTACCAATAGCCGCTACTACACCGCCCCTAAAGCACAATTGTCGCCGGAAGAAAAAGAGTGGTTTGAACAGCAAAATGAACAAGAAAATAGCCGACTGCTCTATGTGGCAATTACACGAGCGCGCTATCATTGTTTTATAGCACACAATAAAGCCGGTTTTTATAAAAGTTCGGTACTCAAAAAGTTCGTATTGCCCAAACTAGAACAAGTAGGCATTGCCCATATTACGCCTCCTGAAATAGAGGCCAACACAAAGTATACCTTTTCCCCCAACAACAGCCCTATAGTACCTCAATATGCCAATATTGGTTCGCTGCAACTTACCCACTTGCATTGGACCAAAGCTAGCTATACCATGCTGAGTCCCGAACATACACCACAACCCACACTTCGATTTTCCGATTCGCATGCCGATGCCTACGAAACCTTTATTTTCAAAGATTTACAAAAGGGTGCACACACGGGCAATTTGCTGCACTATTTGTTTGAATATGCCGAATTTACACTACCCTCCCAATGGCCAAGCATTATCAATAAAGCCCTAAAACGCTTATTGTCGTCGCAAAGCAACAATACTGCATTAGCTGAAAACCTATTGCAATTATTGCATATTGCTACCCAAGTGCAACCCATTCCCCACCAATCTTTCTGCCTCGGCATGTTGCACAAAGACCAACGGCTCAACGAGCTAGAATTTTACTTTCCCTTACAACCCCATAGCAGCGCTGCTATCGAAGCCTTATCTACTCCCAACATCCCGTTCCATATAAAACACTTTAAAGAATTGGAAGGTATGATGCATGGAAAAATAGATTTGTTCTTTGAATACCGAGATAAATATTACATACTCGATTGGAAGTCCAATTATTTAGGTCCAACCCTTGCCGATTACGAAACATCAGCCATACAGGCGTCTATGAACCAAAACAATTATCATTTACAATACCACATTTATACGTTAGCGGTTTGTAAATACCTTGCTTTGCGCAAACCCAACTTTACCTACCAACAGCATTTTGGAGGTGTCATTTATTTGTATGTACGTGGCTTGCGCCCCGAAAAGCACACCGGTATCTTTTTTCACAAACCCGACGAAAAAGTACTGCAACAATTTAACCAACTGCTTACCCAACAACCTTGGCAATAGACGAGGGGCTACAAACACTTTGTCGTTTGGTCAGCACCTGTTCGGGCTGTTCCGGGCTACACTTTGTTCCGGTACGCACCTTTGCAGGATGCGCACCAAGCCCTATACATCCCGCAGCCCTTCATCAATAGCAACATTGAGCAGCTTTCCATTTGAAACTAAAACAAACGTCCTATTGAAAAAATAACCACCTCTTGCTAATTTTTTGGGAGTGGTACCCCATTTCTAAATCATAGCCATAGAATTTATGTGTAACAAATCTGTTTGTGTGCGAGAATGAGCCTAAATAACTTCCTGTATTTGTACTTGTACAAGAGCGCAAAGTTGGCAACAATAATCTACCATTGGCTTATAAATGCCACAAGCA
>JAIXOS010000369.1 GCA_027486695.1 Chitinophagaceae bacterium
AATAGTTTTAGTTGTTCCAAAACCAGAAGTACCACCAGCTAGAGTAGTGTTTGAATTTGCCGATAATGATATGATAGGGTTACTTGTCCCCGTAGCAGCAGAAATTGCGCCTCTTAAAATATTGGCACCTGAAAAGATTGAAGGTGTAGATGTAGTAACAGAATTTGCATTAATTCCGCCTTCAATAAACACAATAGCTGCAATTCCACCTAAACTATTCACCAAAGCCCTACCTACAGCGGTTGTTGTTGCACTTGAAAATGTAACAGTTGGTGGATTAGCAGCAGAGTATCCTGTACCCGCTGCTGTAATAGTTACAGCATTTATTGCACCAGAGGATTGCGTACATGTAGCTGTTGCACCACTGCCCCCACCACCAGAAATTGATACAGTAGGAGTACCAGAATATCCTGATCCAGAAGTTACACCGCTAACTGCTTGTATAAAATTATTAACAGTTGAACCTCCAAGAAGCAAAATCTTATTACCGCCATTTGCAATATAATTACAACCACCGGATCCTGTTGTACTAAGCGTACCAGAGGCATTAATTGTAATGGAGGCACTTGTTGTATTGAGCGTAGCGCCAGAATTAATAGTTAAGTCTTTTACAGTTAAAGCTGCATATACACTAACTATACATGTTCCCTCAATAACTAAATTGTCTCCAGTAGCGAGAGTCTGACTTCCAGTAGCAGTACCACCTTGGGTGGTTGTCCATCCCGTTGATGAACTTCCATTAATTGTGGCGGTAGAAGATGTTCCAGTGTACCAAGTTGTTTGCGCCCATCCATTAATTGCACAAAGCAAGAGGACAAGCATTAAAATAGGGATTTTTTTCATAAAACAAACGTTTTATTGTGAGGGTATGATTGGTGAAAAAAATATGAAAAAATCTTTCTGCCTTTCGGCAGAAAGATTGATGAGCATCGTTAGTTTTTAATAAAAGAAGCTTTAGCACCGTCTGCATCTACATAATAGATACCGGCAGGTAAAGCGCTAATGCTAATTTGCTGTACATTGTCAGACACTTTTACCGTAGGTACTGCTACCACCACACCAATAGCATTGTACACTTTTAGTTTAGTGGCAGTTGTTTTAACTTGTACAAAAGTTTTAGCAGGGCTAGGATACACGCTAATTCGTGCAGCAGCATTGCCTTGAGTAGCTACCACTTTAGAGTAAGCAATTGCACCATCATTGTCTACTGCTTTGATACGGTAATACACAACACCACTTACTGCGGCATCGGTGTAGGTGTAACTGCTTGCTCCGGCAGCCAATGTAGCAAGTGCTACAAAGTTTTTACCATCAGCACTACGCTCAACCACAAAAGAAGTCACATTAACTTGTTGTGCTTCAAAACTTACCAATACACTAGCACCACTTTTTACAGCTTTCACATTACTAAACTGTACTGGCAACAAGGATGCAGAATTGGTAGAAGCTACCGCATAGTAACCTTCGCTCACTTCTACATCGGAGGTAATTTTGCCAACAAGATTGCTACCTGCTACTACAGCTGCATTACCCAATTTTTCCCAAGTATTACCGTTTAAAGTGGCAATTTGCAGATCGGCACTATCTACCAAGCTACCTGCGGGATAAGCATAAGCAAAACCAATTTTAACTGGTGAAGTTGCTTTTACATAATAATACTCACCACCGGTAATCGCTTTTAATGGCGCACTAAAAGAACTTTTGCGAGCATGAGGGCCGGCAAATGCCTGAGCGGTAAACGTACCGGCTGCACTATTGATAATGGTAACAGGTTGGTAAACACCTTTGTAACCGGTTGGAAGAATAAAACCGGCAGATGCATTACCTACCGATTTAATGATAGGCCCATCAACAAACCCGGCAGCTGTACCCGAACCACCTACACCTGATGGCAAAATAAGTGGTGTACCATCTGTAGAAAACAAAACACCTTTGGTTAATACCAATCCGGTTAATACTTTGGTAGGTTGTGTTAACAGAACACCACCGGCACCATCTAAAACCAAACGACGGAAGTTTGCTGTATCAGCTTGAGTACCAATAGTAGCAAGTGGTAAAACAATTAAGTTGTCGTTTTTAAAAGTAATCTCTGTATTGGTACCGAATGATAAAATACCGGTACCCGCACCTGTACGAACAATATTTCTAGTTATAGCAATTCTAGAACCAAACACGGTGTTGTTTGGACCAGCACCAATAGTGAGTGTATTTGATTGCAAATCCAAATCGCCGATAGTTAAAAAATTGCCGTTGAGCGTAACTGCACCAAGGCTATTGATGGTTAAAGCATCTAAACTAGTAGAATCCGCAAATGAAAGAATGGTAGTAACAGGTGTATTGACAATTAATTTAGAAGCACCATTACCTTTGAAGAAAACACCATTACCTGAATTTAGCCCACCATTCATGGTTAGTTGAAAACCATTTAAATCAACATAAAAATTTGTTGCTACTGCTGCAGTTACCGCAGCGGTTGTTTTTCTGGTAAGTACCACCAATTTTCTATCAGCAGAGAAAGACTTTACAAAGCTACCTACAGGAATACCTGTACCTGTAACCAAAGCACCCACTTTTAATGAAGCTGAAGCGGCTGTAGTTAATACCAAACTGTCACTACCTAATGTATTGACAATACCACTCCAGTTCATAAGACTTGAAGATGCAGGCGACAAAAAGTGAGGACCTTGGATGTTTAAATCTTTCGTAAGTTTGATAGAGGCTGTGGCATTGCCACCTAAAGCATTACCTACAATTGTACCGGAAAATGTCACATTGGCATCGGCTACAACAATGCGCAATCCATAAGATTGTGTATGGCTGTATAAATTACCTGTTCCGGCCAAAGCACTAATATTTAAAGTGGTATTTGCCACTGTGGTACCCGGAGTAGTGTAAATAATAAGTCCATTTGCCGCACTAGCATTACCAAACCGTAATGTACCATTGAGAGTAACAGTACCAACACGTTTGCCTGTTAAATCCCATGCAATTACTACACCTGCGGGTATCGTAATATTATCTGTTGCCGACAAACCGGGAACAGAGTCTGTCAAACTAGTACTACCATCAATAGTCCAGTTGTCTTTGTTACTTGCCAAAAATGTACCCGTAGCATCCGCAGTCGCATTTTTTAAAATGTAGTCGGTAGCAAAGCTACTTAGCGAACCAAGCAGCAGTACCGAGAGCAATAGAGGAAATTTTTTCATCATAGTTTTGACGGTTTTAAATTTGAAAATCAAGGGTTTATAAAAAATATGCAACATCAAAGGGTTAGTAGAAAAAAATCCCTCGTGATTCGTATTTAGCTGCTTCCGAAAAGCATACAAGCAACAATAAATGAGGAATAAAAAAAGAGGTAAAAAAACGAAAGCCAAACAAATTGAAACACCAAAAAATAGCGTACTAAGTAAAAGACGGACTCCTTTTCTTAAAAACAATGGGGCAAGTAAAGAAGAGAAGCAATTCTCTTTCATATGGCTTAAATTGTAAAAATTATTACAAAAAAATCAACCTGTTTTTCTCGATACATTAGTTATCAATACTAAACATTAGCAAGTAAAAGTAAAATCGTATTTTTTTTTATTATTGAATCAAACCCATTTTTTTCTTTGGGAGCGTTCCCAAATTGTGGGAACGCTCCCAAAGACTACAATTTGGTTAACATTTCAACCCTATCCATTTTTTTCGGCTTGTCAATTGTCATTTGTGTAAGATTGTTCAATGGTCGTTTACAAATAATTCAACTATCTACAGCAGGTCAACAAAAGGTATTGCTGTGTTTTTTAGGCAGGACTGGATTGTACTTTTTTATTTAAAAGTGAGAACAACTTCTGCCATAACAACCCAACAATTAAGCGCGTTTTTTCGATTTACCAAGTTTCACTCCTTGAAAAAAGGAATTCATCGCATACTTAGCTGAAAGAAACAACTACTCAATACTACCTTTAGATTTCTTGAAAATTGGAGCAATAAAAAAGGGAATTTGTTGCCAAATTCCCTTTTAGTACTTGTGGAGCTGAGGGGAGTCGAACCCCTGTCCAAACATCATCACCATAAGCTTTCTACATGCTTAGTTACTTATTATTTGTCGACCATTAACAGGAAAATAACCAACCAATTAATAGCTTAGCTGAATAATCTTTTGTTGCAGGCACAGCCTAATGCAACAGCATCCTGATTTGTTTTGAGTCGGCGGGAGAACTTGGTATCAGACCAACCTGTTCTGCGGCCCTAATGACGGTCTAATCTCTGATTAGGCAGCCATGGCATACTGAGTATTGCCAGTTAATGTTTGAATATTCAGATTAAAGTGCTAATTATACAACGCACTGCATGCTTACACCTACCGCAACCAACGCTGTCAAAACCAATACAGCCCCTTCAATTTGAACAAAGATACACCTAGTTAGGTAAGTGAAGGTGTATTGACTACCTTTTTCAGTCAAATATTTGCATTAAAGCACTTCCTGTTATGTTTATTTTACTATCAATACCCTAAATGCTCTTGTTTAAAATAACAGATTGAACAAGAGAAGCAACAAACAGTACATTCTAATAATACTCAACAAATCTTGTTTTAAAATACCTCCTAAAATCAAAAAATCATTGAAACACATTATTTATTGATTGATTAAACGAAACGTCAATCAATTAAAAAATAGCTATATGTTACTATTTACCTAAAAAGGGAAGTATTTTTTTTAGCCCACGCAATTTCGTTTTGGCATATGCAGAAAAGGTTTGTGGACTATCATCTACCAGAAAAGGCTTCAATTCCTCAAACGATTCTACCGGTTGCCAATCTTCCATTCCTTCATACCAAATTTTGTAGTGCCTTTTAAGTCCCCTTTTTTGTAACGACTCAATTGTATGAGGACCACTGATAAACTTTGCGCTTTTGAGTATATATATATTTTCCATCAATTAAAAAATTGTTTTACAAAAATACCTATTCGAACGTCATTTTTGTAAAACTGATAAGGCTTTATCAATTAATTTATCATTAGAATTTAACACTTGCAGATAACCATCCATTTCAAAAAGCTGTCTTGCCATCATTGCTTGTAGGTGTTGCTGAATATACTGCTGCACAGAAGGGTTTACCCTTGTTAAGTTGATGCTATCTAATTGAGCAAATTGTTGAAAACGCCCCCACTCCTTTTGAGCATCAAATACAGTAGCAATTTGTGCAACATGGGTGATACCGGAAAATTGTGTTTTATGGGCACTATAAAATTGATAAACAAACCTCCCAAAGACCCGTTTATCGTATAATTCAAGTAAAATAGGTGCTTGAAATAAAGTGTCAAAAGCTATTTGGAAATCAGGGGTAATTCCGCCGCCGCCATATACTTTTTTGCCTTTTGGCGTTTTGAATACCGGACCTAAACCTACTGTATCTGCCGATACCGACGCATGATATTTATACCGATTCAAGTATTCATCATCGTATTGTTCTCTAGGTTGGTTGGCATATGGTTTCTGTATATTACGTCCCAATGGGGTAAAATACCTTGCGGTGGTTAAACGAACGGCACCACCATTACTTAATGCAAATTGCTGTTGTACCAAACCTTTCCCGAAAGTTCTTCTGCCAATAATAGTGGCCCTATCCCAATCTTGCAATGCTCCTGCCAAAACTTCGCTAGCAGAGGCAGAAGCTTCGTCAACTAATACAACCAAATTCCCTTTTTCAAACAAACCTTCTCGCTTACAACGGTACTCATATTTATTGCTGCGGACCCCTTCAGTGTATACGACCAATTTATCTTCGCTCAAAAACTCATCGGCAATAGCCGTTGCCTCAGCCAACAAACCACCGCCGTTCTCACGCAAATCAATAATCAATTGTGTAACACCTTTTTTCTGCAAAGCCTCCAAATGCTGCATAAATTCCTCATAAGTTCTTTCGCCAAACCTATCAATACGTATATAGCCAATACCTTTGGCTATTTCGTATGCCGACTCAATGGTGGGTACTGGAATTTTGCCACGAGTAACTTTGAATTTTAGGCGTTTACTATTGCGCAAGACTAAAAAATCAACGGTAGTACCTGCCTCGCCCCGCAATTTATTGCGTATTTCGTCGGCTGCAATGTGCCGTCCGCTTAAGGCTATGGTATCGTTTACTGTAAGTAATTTATCACCACTTTGAATACCGGCTTTATCGCTTGGCCCTCCCTTAACAACATTGGTTACGTGCAATGTATCTTGAAGCATTTGAAATTCGATACCAACCCCTTGGAAACTGCCCATTAATTCATCGTTAACGTCTGTCAGTTCAGCCGGTGGAATGTAAATGGAATGCGGATCAAGATGCGATAATATTTGATCGATGGCTAATTGGGAAATACTGTCAACCTGTACTTGGTCTACATATCTAGACTTTACCAAATCCATGACTTCTTGCACGGACGATTTACCCGACGTACTAAAAAACTTGTTCCCACCTCCGGTTTTATCCCGTAACTCGTAGCCTATATACATCCCTGCCACCATCATTAACGATAATAAAAGCGGAAGCATTACTTTTCTTTTTTGCTCTGTCATAACTTTCTATTGGCGTTTCGCGTCAAAATTTCGTGGCAAATATCCATAATAATACGAACCTGAACAGTATTATTTAGGTATTTGCGTTGCCATGTTTTTGATAAATGAAAAACGAGTATCAACTATGCTATCAGAAAATACGATTGCTCCTGCAGGCGTAGGACAATATTTTCACCATTAGCAACTGCCTCCCTATATGCAGAAGAGGCCACCTTTTGGCAACCTCCTCCACTTATAAATACGTTATTAAGCATTATTCCACCACATCTTCTGCTTGACGAAGCGTGAGTTGTGGCGTATTGTTAAACTTAGACACATAACCGGTAATTGATTTTGCCTTAGTTGGAGGCGCATATTTAAGCGTAGTACGAATAAAGGTGGTAATAGTGCCAGTAGCATCTTTAATGGTATAGTTAATACCTGTTGTAGCTGTTGAACCTTGAATGATTTCTACATCCTTTATGGTTACTACCGTAGAGTTAAGTACATCTTGGTTAGTAAAAAGATCAGCAATTGTGGTTATTTTAGGTACCACCGATCCTGTGCCTACTAATATAGCACCTGATATGCCATTAATTTGTAAATCGGTACCAAAAATACTTGTTGATAATCCAGAAACAATTATACGCAATTTAGAATTTAACTCCCAATTGCCATTTACAGAAGCACTTGCAGTACGGAATTGAATACCTCTACCGCTAGCATCTTGTAATCGATAATTACCAGAAGCTTCATTTGCAGTATTAGAAACAACAATACCTTCTAGCGCAGTATTAGATGGTAACAATGTGCCAACTGCCAAATCGCGAACGGCTTTAACGGTCATAATTGACAAGGGAGTATTAGGATCACTACCGTCGCAACGAAGATTATAAAATTTAAGGTCGCTTGTATCGCGTATTAAAAACTGTTTGGTTGTGTTGTATACCGTATAAATGGCAATCAAAGAACCATTGCCGCGAGGTAAGCTGTTACCCGCAAAATTGGCATAACCACTATTGCGAATAATACTTTTATCTCCTGAACAATTTTGTACGTTGATATTGATAGTTGCTTTGTTTGCAGAAATATCACTAAAGGTTTTATACTTATCGCCATCGGAAACTTCGTAATTATCAAGTTGCACCAACATACTTTGATAATCGTCGTTCAGTTCACCTAAAGTAACCACTTTAGGTACAACGGGTTTTCCGGTTAGTCCTTTAATAATGTAAGTATCTATCAATGCAGATGGAATACCAAAAATAGAATACACACCATTTGTTAGGGTTCGTGTACAAATTTTGATCATGCCGTTTTCATTGGCTAAAAACAAGCCTTTACATTTAATAAATATTTCTCTACCAACAGGGAAGGTGGTATACAAACCAGTTGCATCAATTTCCAACATAATACCGCCGGTACTATCTTGAATAAACATCTGTTTGTAAATGTTACCTGACTTGTCGTTAGCAACTACAATACCCGAAATAATGGTATCGTTGGTTATTTCTTTAAATCGGCCACTTGCAGGGGCTATTTTCTTTAAGTTTTTGATGGTACAATTCACCTTAACTGTTTTAGCCGGATCACTTACGCTATCTACAATTGGTGGTTCATCAAATTTTTTATTACAGGAAACGGTGGACATTGTTGTTGCTACTAAAGCAAACAAACTTACTATCCAAATGATGTTTTTATTTTTCATGTTATTTTTTTTATAAATTAAAATCTAATGGTGGCACTCGCAAAATAATTTAAACCGAAGGAATAAAAGTATTTTGGCGGAAACTTATTTGCATTCTTTAAATCAAAATCAAAACGCAACTGCTCAAAGCCGCCTGTAACAATATTCTTGTTGTTTAAAAGGTTGCTTATCCCAACGTTGATCACGAAAAAGGTGTTCTTTTTGAAACCCCAAGATTTGGGTATTTTGTAGCTGTATCCACCAAAAAAGTCAACTGTAGCCTGACCTGCTAGGCGTTCTTGTGCTAAGATCTCATTTCGTTGTGTACCATCCTTAGGAAGACCATCTACCGCAAGTTGTGTACGACGAACGGGATTAAATTCAAGCCACATTTGATCAAAATAGTTGGCATTAATTCCTACAAACCAAAATTTAGGGCTTCTGTATTGCACACCCAAAGTATACGCCTCTTGTGGTGTAGAACCTACTCGGTAATTTTCCACGTAAACGGTTTCTTGTGGTACAATTACTTCCGTACTATTATTATTGGTAACCATAGCAGTTTGTCGGCTATTGTAATAATACCTGCCAATTGCTGCTGCTGCATTAACCGTTACATTGCGAATGAGTTTGATTTCCGCTCCCAGTTCTGCACCAAAATGTACTTTATCAATACCATTCAAAGCATAGTTAGTAAAGTTGTTGTATTGATCGTTGAAGAAGGTAATTACATTCATTTGGTCTTTAAAACGCGTAAAATAACCACTCATACGACCCTTAATTTTAGGGCTATTCAAAATATAACCTCCCTCAATGCTTTGTATGGTTTCGTTGGTTACCTTATTTTGTACATCATTCCTTACCCTTGGAGAAATGAATACATTATCGAAAAAGGGTGCGCGTGTAAGGTGTGCCGCATTCAAATACAAATAGTGACGTCCGTTAAATTTATAGGTAGCTCCACCTTTGATAGCAACATTATTGAAATTATAAACAGTAGATTTCCCGAAAGAATTATCAGGAAACAAGCCATTGCGCATAAATCCTTCTCTCCAAAACTGTGTATTAGATAATTCGGCGGCAACAAAGAAGTCTAGTTTTCTGTACTTAAACACTGCTTGTGTCCAAGTTTGAGCTTTGTTAATGGTAATGTTATAATTAAAACCATACGTATCTCCTACTCTAATAAGTCGATTGGGTTTGTTTAAATCGTTTTGCACGGCATTAATATTAGAAGGAAAATCCCTTTCTGCAAACTGATTGAAATCGGCAAAAAACTGACCGCCTAACAAGTCCGTTAATTTCTTATAGTAATTATTCATCTGCGATTGGTACTGCAATCCCGCACTCAATTCTATATGACTACCAATTTGTGTATTGAAAACAGAATTAAAATTGATGCGTGTGGTGTTGGTAACATTATCAAACACAACATACCTTGAACGAAGGCCGGTGACATTATTACCTGCAATGCCATTTACATTTTGTACCGTTTCTTTGCTACCTCTATTTACATCAAAAAACCTATCCCAATTCAGTTGACGTAAATTTACGTCGTTTTTCATGGCTTGCGTTACAGCCTCCCTATTGATAGCGTCGGTTTGGTAACTTGGTAAATATCGGTAGTAATCCGGTCTTGGATCGGCGGCATTGTACCAATCAAGGTTCGACGAACTTCTATCGCCAAAAGATAATCCAACAGCGGTAATTAAATTTGTTTTATTATTGAAACGATAGTCCTGCGTTAAAATTATTACCGGCTGATTGGTTTTGCCAACGTGTGCATTTCTAGCTTTGCCATGTTGGAAACCCCAATTAGGGTTATAAAACTTATCGTTTGTTAGGTCTTGCATTTCTTTTACAGCAGGGGCTTGTCGGCCATTTTCTGTTGGAGCACCGAAGGCCACTAACGATAACAACATTTTTTGTCCTATGCGTTTATCCACACCAAAAAAGTAGCTATAGCCGTTAAAATAGGTTCCGGGGGCATAGCCTTGGTCGGCACCTCTAAAACTTCCTGCTACCACAAAGGCCCAACCTTTTTTACTGATGCCTGTTCCGTGATAAAATGAAAACCGATGGTCGTAGTTTCTGTTAGAAAAAGCGTAACCCAATTGAGTTTGTTTTCTTTCTTTACTTGCCCTAGCATCTATACTAGTGCTGCTACCTAGATCGCCAAAAGCAAAAGTGCTAGGTTTTAAACCGATTGTAAGGTCGCGATTACGCATAACATCGTTCAAACCACCCCACAAACCAAATGGCGTAAATCCGTTGTCTAAGTTATCCATCGGAATACCGTTCATATAGGTAATGTTCAAATCGTTATCATAACCCCTAACCCGAAAACGTGCCGGACTAAAATTGAATGATGCTGCTGAAAAAAAAGGGTCTCTACCCGCAGTTAGCACCGAAGAAATGTTTTGTGTACTTGCATCTGCCAAATCATTGTCCGACAAAGAAATAGATGGAATATTGTCCATCATATTGTCTTTAATGTCATTAACAGTCGAATCTAACGTCGGAGTAACCAAAGAATCTTTACCCGTTTTACCGCCATTTAAAGGAGGCTTTACCGGTGGTGGCCTTTTAATAATAACTTGCGCCGTCGTGTACTGAACAATACACAAACTTAGCAACCCAAACAAAATTTTCCTCATAATGCTTTTTTAGTTCAAAAATCAAAAATAGTAAGCAAACTAGTGTTTTTTTTGTTCTTATCCTAATTGTTAAAGATAATTTAATGAAAAAAAAGTAGTTTACCTATGCATTGATTAACTAAATTTGTTTTTTACACTATCCTAAATAACAAATTTTGCATTTTACCCCTATTTAATTTGCAGAATTTGCTTACTTGTTTATATTTAAACCCTTCAACAACCTTCCATATATGAACAAATTGATTCTAAGCATACTACTATTGCCTTTTTGGGCAAATGCGCAACAAAAACAAACTTATAAAGTAACCGTAGTGGGATTTTACAACTGTGAAAACTTTTATGACACTATTGATAACCCTGCTGTAAATGATGACGATTTTACACCTAAGGGAGATAAAAATTACAATGCGGATATTTATATCAACAAAACCGGTAAACTGGCAAAAGTTATCTCTGAAATTGGCACAGATGTTAGTCGTGATGGTGCCGCGATAATAGGTGTAGCAGAAATTGAAAATGATACCGTGTTAACCGACTTGGTTAACCATCCACTTTTGGCAAAACGCAAATACCAATTTGTTCACTACGATTGCAGAGATGCAAGGGGTGTGGATGTTGGCTTGTTGTACAACCCCAACTATTTTCAGGTGTTGGATAGCAAATCCTTATTTGTAAAATTACCTGGAGGTGCCAAGGACGCCTATTTTACTAGAGATGTATTATGGGTGAAAGGAAAATTAAATGGTGAGGTAGTACATGTTATGGTCAATCACTGGCCTAGCAGATTGGGTGGAGAAGAACGAAGTGCCCCAGCACGTGCTGCCGCCGCCGCAGTTTGTAAAGTAAAAATGCAGGAAATATATGCCGAAGACCCGGAAGCAAAAATCATTATCATGGGCGATTTAAATGACGACCCTATTAGCCCTAGCTTAACGAAAGTATTGAAGGCAAAGGGCGATAAAGATGAAGTAGGCTACCAAGGCTTATACAACCCTTGGGTTGAAAAATACCAACAAGGAATTGGCACTTTAGCATACCAAGACGCCTGGGGCTTGTTTGACCAAATAGTGATTTCTCACCAATGGCTCAATAAACACCAAGATGGCTTTTTCTTTTTACGTGCCAATATTTTTAATAAAGAATATTTGGTTGAAAATATTGGTCGCTTTAAAGGTTATCCAATGCGTACTTGGGATGGCAACACTTATAGAGGTGGCTA
>JAIXOS010000385.1 GCA_027486695.1 Chitinophagaceae bacterium
ACCAATAGGCGATGTGTTTATTCGTGGCCGGACGTCTGCTGATGCCATAGGTTACGAATATTGTTCGCTACACGAGTTAATGGCAGGCTGGATTAGCCTACTCGATAAGTCAGCCGATAGGCAATATGCAGATGCTGCTGAACATCTTTTTTTTAATGCAGCATTGGGCAATACACATCCTACCGAAAGTAGTATTTGCTACCTAAAGCAAGACAATGCTTTTTACCTTACTGGCGGCAATAATGGCGATACATCCGATAAGCACCAAACACGTTACCGCTACTCACCGGTGCATAAAGAAGCTGCTGTATGTTGTGTACCCAATGCGGGTAGAATAGTGCCTTACTATATTCAACATATGTGGATGAAAGATAAAGATGGCTTGGTGGCTACATTGCTTGGCCCATGTGATGTGCACACAAGTATTAACAATCAATCTGTTTCTATTCAAGAAACCACCGCTTACCCATTTGAAAACAATGTTACTTTCACCATTAGCTGCAAGCAAGCATTGTATTTTACACTTAAAATACGAAAACCAAATTGGGCTACAGGCGTTACCACATCTTTACCTTACAAAGAACAAGATGGTTATTTGCTCTTTGAAAGGCAGTGGCACGAGCCAACTAAACTATCCATCACTTTTGGCTCTGCCGTTGTACAAAAACAAACTGCCAATCAAGAAGTGTATTTTCAAAGCGGTGCATTGGTATTGTGTCATCCTATCAATGCGGTGCAGACGGTGACTAAAAACTATGCGATTGCTGGCTTAAAAGAATCTGTGTACACCCCTATCACTACAAATAGGTTGCAATACAGTAGTGCTACATTAAAACCTACAGTGGGCAAGCAACATAGATATACAACAAGTATGGCAAATGCTGCAACAGGCACCACCGAACAGATAACATTAGTACCTATGGCCAAAACTATTTTACGCCAAGTAACTTTTCAAACAAAACAATAACATGTACAAATACATTGCATTAATAGCATTGGTTGTCTGCTGTAGTTTTTATACGCCTAATAAGCCAATAGATTACACACAGTATGTCAATCCTTTTATTGGCACACAAGGTACAGGCCATACTTTTCCGGGGCCTTGTATGCCTTTTGGTATGGTACAGCCTGGACCAGATAATGTAGACAATGGTTGGGATTACACAAGTGGTTACCAATACAAAGACAGTATTATTCTTGGCTTTTCTCAAACAAGGGCAAATGGTACAGGCATCAGCGAGTTTGGCGATATTTTGTTGCAGCCATTTGTGCAAAACAACAGCAACAATTTTGGTTACACATACAGCAAAGCCTCTGAGAAAGCGTCACCGGGTTATTACACCGTTACATTAAGCAACAACATAAAAGTAGAATTAACCTGCTCAGAACGGGTAGCTTTTCATCAATATACTTACCCCTCTAGCAACGCCAATTTATTGGTTGATGTACAACATGGCCTTCGTTTTCTCACCGATTCATTGGTGCTTGAAAGCAATGTGACAATAGAAGACAACCACACGATTAGTGGTTACTGCCATACCAAGAATTGGGTAGATAGAAAGTACTTTTTTTCCATTCAGTTCAGTCAGGCATTTACCACTGCTACACAATTGCCACGTAAAGCTAAAGAAGCTGCACCTAGATATATATTGGCTTTTGCCTTACCTAATAAAGTGCTGCAAACAAAAATTGCATTGTCTACCGTAAGTGTAGTTGGGGCTAAAAACAATTTGCAAAAAGAATTACCCAATTGGAATTTTACTGCCACAGTTACCCACGCAAAAGCAACATGGAACAAATACCTGAGTAGAATTGATATACAAGCATCCTTAAAGCAAAAACAAATCTTCTACAGCAGCTTGTATCGGCTATGTATTCAGCCATCCAATATTGCTGATGTTGATGGCAAATACAGAGGTGCAGATGACAGTGTACGCATAGCAAAGAACGGTGAATATTATTCTACATTGTCATTGTGGGATACTTACAGGGCAGCGCATCCATTGTACACTTTAATAGTGCCAGAAAGGGTAAATGGTTTTATCAATACCATGATAGCACACAGTAAAGCCGCTGGCTTTTTACCCATTTGGACGGCTTGGGGTAAGGATAACTATTGTATGATAGGCAACCATGCCATACCAGTAATGGTAGATGCGTACTTAAAAGGCTTTACGGGTTTTAATGCCGAAGAAGCATTGCAGCAAATGATACAAACTACCACACAAAACCATATCAACAGCAATTGGTCGCTATTAAATCAATATGGCTATTATCCTATTGATAGCTTAGATAACGACGCTGTTTCTCGCACTTTAGAACATGGGGTAGATGATTATTGTATTGCTGTAATGGCCGATAAAATGGGCAAAAAAGTGTTAGCCAATCAGTATTATAAGCGAGCGAGTTACTATAAAAATTTGTACGATAGCACTACCCAACAAATGCGTGGTAAAGACAGCAAAGGCAATTGGCGCATGCCTTTTAATCCTTTAATGGCTACTTCGCCTATGAACAACCCGGGTGATTATACCGAAGCCAATGCGTGGCAATATTTTTGGACGCCTGCACAATACGATGTACAAGGAATGATACGGTTATTAGGTGGCAAAGACCATTTTACCGCACAGCTAGATAGCTTCTTTAGCATCAAAGCTTTAAACCCTAACAAGCATTTAGGCCAAGAAGCCATGATAGGGCAATACGCACATGGCAACGAACCGAGCCACCATATTGCTTATTTATACGCGTATGCTACAAAACCCAAACGTGCCGGCGAATTGATTACCCAAATCTGCAACACCTTTTACAACAACACTACCACCGGCATGATTGGTAATGATGACTGTGGGCAAATGAGTGCTTGGTATATTTTTGCAACATTGGGTTTTTATCCGGTAAACCCAATTAGCGGTTACTATGTATTAGGGCAACCGCAAGTAACTGCTGCAACGGTTTATTTGCCAAATGGTAAAAAGCTATCTATCCAAAACACTAGCAAAGCATCTGTGTTACTCAACGGGCAAGCTATTAAAAACTACCAAATCAGCCATAAAGCATTGTTGCGTGGTGGGCTATTGGTGTTTCCTGCAAATAGGGATTAATAAATCGTTTGGGGTACTTATTTATTCATCTATACAACTGAAAATACGTTTGTTAGCACATTTCATCTTGTATAAATTGCATAGCATTTACAACAAAACGATATGAAACCAACTTTAGAGGACATTATACAGGCAATATACTTGTTATCACAAGATGTATTGGACGACGTTTTGGTACACTTTCAACAGTTGGAATATCCCAAAAACTACTTTTTACTCAAGCCGGGTAAACCTTGCAAACACATTTGGTTTATGACAAAAGGCGCTGTAAGATA
>JAIXOS010000173.1 GCA_027486695.1 Chitinophagaceae bacterium
GATACAGCGTAGGCACAGCCATACGCTGAGTGGAAGCTACGCCGAGTTGGGGTGTTCTCAATGTAAAAAACGAAAGCTCGATTAAATCGGGCTTTCGTTTTGATGTATGTAATTATAAATCTCTTTAGATAATTTTTGGACGTATTCAAGATTTCCCTCCTTAACTAATTCGTCATGTAAAATCAACTCGGTCCCCCCCATATCATGATAAATTAAGGTAAGATTAATATCATTCAATAAAAAATCCATTAGCCCAGAAAACCAAAATGGAGGCTTATATTCTTTCAAAACAAACCCATCTTTCAATTTCAAAAATTCTTCCGCTACTGTAAAAGACATTACATTATCAGAATTATCATCTAATACAAAATGTGTTTTATTTTCAAAGCTATAACTATGCATACGATTATTTAACAGTTGGGATTTTAAATACATTATCAACAGTTGGACGACCTCGCATAGATGCCTCAATTATTTTATCATAATCTCCGTTGTATTTAATTGTTGCCTGTTCCCATGTCATATTTAACTCTTTAGAATCTAAAAAATCGGCAATATCACTATCCTTCATCCCTTGTCTTGCTCCACTACGGATTTCATTTCTCAAATTGAGAGCTTGCTTTGCTTGATTTTCTAAAGTTTGAGTTTTATCAATCAAATCTCCAATTTTTGCTTTTCTCCAAGAATACCAAACACGAGTTTGGTAAGGCGTTAAACTTTTGGCTATTGGGGTAATGGGTAAATTTAGTTTGCCTGCTAGCTCGGTAAGTGTTAATGCTGTTTGAATTTCTTTTGTAGAATTTGCTACACGTTTCGCAAAATCAAAGTTGTTATCTACAAACTTAAAAATATCGTCTAATTCGGTTCTTGATAGATTAGAAAGCCCATTTTTACTAGCCCAAGAAACTAGGTCATCTAAACTTCCCACCCATTGTATACCCCTTTTCCCCAATCTCCCTTCCAACTTAGCAATTGAATAATTGGCTACTGCTACACCTGCCGTGAACAAAATGGGCAGTACCATTGTGGTCAATTCACCATGCCTGTAGCCGCAAATATAATAATTCTCTTTTTCACAATCAGTAAAATACTTGTTTCTAAAACCAAGTGCATATTCCTTAATGGCACTAAAATCTATCTCAAAATTATTGACTACTTCACCTGCACTAATTAGTTTTTTACAAAGTTTTTCAAAGTCAATCAATTTGCCGCTCTCTACAACTTCTTTGCAATATGTTTGTGTTGCTTCAAAAAGCTTCACTCCGCCGTTTGCTGCGCCTAGAATTAACTGAGCATTATCAAAAGAACTAATAAACTCGTGTAGCATGCCAGCCGCAAACTGTTTTTCATATACAGTATTTACAAATTTATTTTCGTCGGTAGCACAATACAGTAGTCCATACACAAAATGATAGGCTAAAAAAGCTCTTTCTACTGTTTCGCGCTTTGCTTCGTCTTCAAATGCCAGATATGTTGCCGATTTGTGTAATTCGTCGAGGTTTTTATTAAGGTATTCTTTGGCACATTCAGAAATTAAGGCATCATAAATTTTTTGACAAAACGACCGAGACCAATCGGGCAAATTACTAGCATGTTCTAAGTGCAAATCGCTTGTTATTAACTCTTTATCGCGCCCATCAGTAGCACCACGTTTCAGATCTACATCTTCGGGCGTAAGGGTAGAACAGTATAACGTATTGGCATTTTGAGCAGTGGCTGAGGTAGGGGCATTGATAACCGTACCTTCTGTAGCTGCATTAATTGCTACTTTAACCCTAATATAAAAGTCGGGATAGGGTACGCCATAAACGTCGTTTATTAAACCATCCCATACTGTTATTGTTTTATCTTTAAAAGGTAAAGTTTCTGATTTGATTTTTGGATTTACGGCCTTTTCCTCCTGTAGCTTTTTGTAATTGATAAACTCACAAAAGCCAAATTCCTTTGTTACTAACGGCTTACCTACATTGTTCCCATTTTCTTTAGGTTGGTAAGTGCTAAAGCGCTGAGTACGTTCAAAAACATTGTTATTGTTGTCTACAAAATATTCTAAGGTTTTTCCGTCAAATACCATGTATTGGATAGATGCCAATTGTTCGTTGCTAAATTCGGCAATGATATTTCCGGGTAGTAAAAATTTGTTATTACCCGAACATCGATTGTTAATGTAAATTTTACTATGTTCACCTGCTGCAGGGGTGGTTATATCGATTGCGGGTTGGTCTAAAATTGCATCTTTGTTTGTTGATAATTCTATAATACAAGTGTTTGACTCAACTTCAAAAGCTTGCTTAACTACACCATTTTCTGAATAATAACAGTGCTTTTCATTTCCACAAATAGATAAATAGGCATTACCATTGGGCCTACCTGCACAATCGCAGGGGTCAACTGTTACATCAATATCTACAAGTTTAGTATTACCAGCATATACACTAAGTACACCTATTTCGGGTTTTGTGAAAGTTTTATTGTGCACACCCGTTTTATTGGCTACTTCTGTATTGTTCCATTTCCAAACAAGGGCATCTGTAGGATAAGCACAATTATTGTTTTCGGCATTTAGCTGTAACAATTCGGCAGTATTTTTCATACATAACTCTAACTTACTACCCGTATAAAATTTTTCGTTGTTGTTGTTGCCTTTGGTAATGTAGTATTTAGGAGTAGGTGTAACCGTTAGGGTACAACTATACACTTCGTTTTCAGAACCATCGTCAAACTGCTGTATTATTTTTAGTGTATGGTTTTGGGTGGCATCTAAATTGCTTACATCTATGGTTTGGCTGCTTGCACCCTTAGAATCGTCAATATTTTTATCATTCAATTGCCAATATAAATTGCCGATGTTTACTGCTGTTTTTGTGCCAAGTTGGTTAACATACAATGTAAACGGTATGTTGCCTTTAGAGGCACAAACAGTGTAAGTGCCTTTATCGTATATGGGCGTATTATTGCCGTCTTGCGCTTGGAGGAAGGGGCTAATAACAAATTGTTGGGTTTGGGCATGGCATTTAAGGGCATCACCTGGTTTTTGTGGTGCGGGTTCCCTAGGCTGCACGGCTACGGTGTACAATCCCGCCGTCAAATTGCTAAATCCATTAATACTCCAATCAAAAGGTACAGGACTGTTGTTTAATTGGCAAGTACTGTAATAATTGAAGGGTGTTATTTCTAGTTTTATACTACCGTCATGGAATCGTTCAACGCTTGATGATGAATTTTTGGTTGTACCGGATATCTGAATACTTGGGCATTGATATTCAACGTTTATTAACGAAGTAGCCTTACAATTGTCTGTCATTTCTACTGTTGTTATCAAATAGCTACCTGTAGGCAAATTATTAAATATGCCTACATTGTTTGATCCAACAAACGATACAATAACGTCAGCACTGTTAAGTACAAACTGTAAATTACTTAATTCATCAGTCGTTAAATTGACACTTATTACCCCCCCCGCTATTTATTTTTTGTGGTTCTACAGTAAAAAAAGGCGACTGAAAATTGGCACATTTTTCCTCAACGGTTAAAATGACTTCGCTAGTGCATTCCGTATCTTTCATTTTTCCAACTACTTTATATTCTCCAGCCACTAATGCGCTAAAAATTCCACTCGTACTTTCATCAATCAATTGATTACCCGTTGTTTTATAAAGGGAGTAGGTTATTTCATTCAAAGTAACAGAACCGCTAGCAAGTACATTTATAATACCCTCCGCAAAATCGGAGGTTGCATTATCTGGTATGGTTGTACCTGAAATGGTGAAAGAAGGGCATTTTGTTGCTATGGTAAAGCTTACAGAGCCGGTACAATTATTTACATCAGTACAAGTAACTGAATAATTTCCTGCCAATAAATCTTCCATTTGACCGGTAGTTTGAGTGCGAATAAGCTTACCCTCGGCTGTTTCAAGTGTATAGGAGAATGGTGCAGTTCCGTTGCTAGGTGTTACCAATATTTTGCCATCTTGTTTGCCTATGCTTGCCTCCGTGTTATCGGCCGTTGTTAACTCAATGTCTTTACAATAACCTGTAATGGTAAAGGTTTCGCTATAACTAGCATCTGCACAATCTATATTATTTTCGGGTGGGGTTATTTCAATTTTGTAGGTACCTATTGCTAGTTCTTCAAAATTGGCAAATTCAAGTGGCTTGGTGCCTATTTCTTGACCGTTGTTATTACTCAATTTTACGCTAACACTACAGTTAACATTTAGTTTGTTTCTGCTCACCTTACAAAATCCTTCTTTAGTACCAAAGGGTATTTTGTCGCTTTTTGTTATTTTATAATTTTCTTCTGCTATAGTCAATTGAGTTCCTTCCTCTAACTTAGGTATTTGTCTAATTTCTACTTCTTGCGAATAATCGCCCAAACAATCCGTTTTGCGATTAAAATAAAAGGCTACTTCATAGAAGGTAGGCTCTTCTCTTAATGTATCACAATAGTCCTCCATATGGCTATAAGCGCAAAATCTTGTTTCTACTAAGTTGCTACTAAGCAATGTATTTGAATTACATCCATAAATATCTTTCCAAATCTGTAACTCAAAACCTACGTCAAACGGATTTACGCTACCGCGTTTTGCCTGAAATTGTGGCTCATGATAACATAGTGTACATTCTCCTTTTTCTATTTTTGCACCTTCAACAGGCACACATGTGTCATCAATTAATCCATCCTCACTTGTTGGTGTAAGATATTTTTTTCCTTTTTGTAAGGAAGTGTACTTTACAGCTCTTTCAAGATCTTCTTTAACTTCTTCCGATAGTATTATATCGCAATCTTCTGTTTCGCTATCACCCATATTCTCACCAACATTTAATGTGCCATTCGTATTCAAAAACAAAGCCCCTAATTGCTGCATTGCTTTTTTAAAGCCTGTTGCCGCAGTAGTGGTTAACTCGCTTGCTGGTGCAGCTAGGGCACTTTGCTTGGGCAGCAAAGGAAAGGCCGGTATTTGTGTGGCTATTACCCCTATACCTAGGCAGAGTAGTAGCATTAACAATACAATTTTTGTTTTCATTGGTTAGCGTTTTGGTGCGTCTTGATTATTATTGAATAATTGCCTTTCGGCAATGTGGTATCACTTGAAAGGGAATTGAATAGCGGATTATTGTATAGCACAAATAACACTACTTTGAGCACTTTGTATGCACGAATAAAATGTATTACTTATTACTGAGCAACTGTGTTTTTCCGCAGTTAATACTTTTTACAGCTATTTATACTTGGCAGTTTTACATTGTATACCCTAAATAGCTACAAAACAAACCATCTGTAGCGTGTGCTTGCCTAAACACTTTCCATGAAAAAATACTTTTTATAAACATTGACCGTAGTTTTTAGCAACTATTTATTGAACAACCAATGTTTTTAAAAACGGCAGTTTACTGTTTTGTAAATTCAGTGTATAAAAAAAATTTCGATTTACAGTTTTGTAAATTTGTTTTTGTAAATTTATATAAATTTACAAAACTCAATTTACAAAATGAAAAGTCAAGCATATATATTGGCACAAACAGGCATGCAGCACAAAACACTCGCAAGTTTGCTCAACGTATCGGAAAGTTTGCTAACCCTCTGTGCAAAAGGCGAAAGAACACTACCAGCCACCGCATCAGTTCAATTGCAGCATTTGCTACAGTTTTTGCTACAACCATCGACCCCTTACTCGGCGTAGCTTAAAATCGAAGCTACTTGGCGTAAGGCTGTGCCTACGCCTTCGCTTTTAAGTAGCATTTTCCACATAAATTAAATGTATGGAATTTTTGCATGTACTAATTTTTATACTTATTCAATAAAAATTGACAGTTATTGTAATTATTACTACAAAAAACGGCGTAGGCAAAGCCATACGCCGAGTGAGTAATGTGTTACAGGTGACATCAGAGATGCCGTTTATCTACACTTCGGGATGCCGTAAAACGAACATCCGATACAGCGTAGGCACAGCCATACGCTGAGTGGAAGCTACGCCGAGTTGGGCAATCATAATCCACCTTGCCTTGTAAAATATAATTTACTAGGAAGCACAAAACTTTTATCATAACTAAGATTTGAGGTA
>JAIXOS010000250.1 GCA_027486695.1 Chitinophagaceae bacterium
TAAATATTTTTTAGTCATTTTTTTTGTTTAGCGATGGTTTAATGGCAGGCAAACGAGATAATTTAAAGCGATATGACATGCCATCTAAAGCGGTAATAAAAATACGGGTAATATTCTCTTTTTTTAAGTAACTCGCCTTGATGTTACCGAGGGTAGCAATGAGCGTGTAATTCCCAACAACATCTATGCTGTCTACAACAGGTGCAGAAGCGGTAGTGCTATTACCTTTTTCGGCACCGCCAGCCATATGCAAGTCAGGATCGCTGAAAGAAATAGTCAGGTTATTACCATTTGCTTGTTCCATTACAATGCATGGCTGGTACACTTGTTTCAACTTAGCTTCACTATTATTTAAAGTAATTGTTGTGGGTGTAAACAAGCTGTATGCAAATACATTTTGTTGCTTGTTATAAATAATATGAGCGGTATCATTTTGCTGTTTAACATCTATTAATCCATTGTTCATAGATTGATTTACCGTGCTATTGGAAGGTTGTAATAATAGTGCGTAATTGTACTTTCCGTTTGTAGGTTTTGTGCCATGATCAATCCATCCAGTAACATAAGTAGATGGTGGCATATTGTTGGCTGAACTATTGTTGGGAAACTCTTGCACTCTTTTGTTAACCGTTAGCATAGCATCGGCAGAAGGATATACCAAATACACATTGTTCCAATTATCTTTAATAGCCGTAGGCTTTGCTACTTTTTCATGATAGTTGGTTACAGCATTCTCATTCACATATACTTCTTCTGTAGGTTGTGCAGTGATATTTTGAAAAAGCGTTGTATGGGTGCTACTTGCAGCATCATTGTTTTTTATGCCTGAGCCCATGAAATAAATGACATTTCCAAAATAGAAGTAAGATTTTTTGGCTTCAAAACTTTGATCAAAAGTTGCATCATGCAACTGCATAGCACACATACTTACAGAATCGTTAAGTGAAATACCACCTAAAAAAGGATCATCGCCATAATTCCAATTTGAAGGCATTTTACCTAACCCACCCTTACTAGCATCTAATTGAGCCATCGTTAATGCTTTAGCCGTAGTGCCTGGAAAATGTGACCAATCCCAACTATTACTTGGTGTAAAACTTTGCTTTTGATATGAAGAAGAAGACAATTCAAAATTTCCATAACCAAGGTAACGCCCATAACGTCCATCATTGGTTATGCACTCGAAACCAGATATATACTTACTAAACCCTTTTACAGTAGCAAGCCACCCATTCTTTCTACCAATAAACAATCCAGAATAAGGCATAAAAGTAGTGGTAGATGCTTCACTATTAGGCGCTATATTCATGTTTAAGGCCTGCAATATGCATTTAGAAGCCCCTAAAGTTTTGGTTAAAGAAATAGATACGATAGGCGGTTTACTAAACCAAAAATCTTGTAACCCTTGAGGGTCTAATTGGTACAATCTTTTAAAAGTGGCTATCAAGGCAGTATCTATTTTATTAGCACTTAATCCTAAATACAGGTAAGCTGGCAACAGCTCTTGCATATTTTTAGAAGCCGATGGAAAGCGACCTGATGTTCCTGAAGGGGTTCTATGATTGGCACTAAACAAATCGTAACGAAGTAATGTACCCTTTAACTGTTCATACACTTCAGTATTTAACTGAAGAGGCGTTTTTGCAAAAAGATAGTAGATTAAGCAGGCTTGATGCAATGCATCGTCACCATATTCGCTAGTATAAGCATAGGCATGGTGAAAGGTAGAGAAATCAACTTTAAATATGTCGTGGTAGCCTGGTGCAGCCTGAAAAGCGAAATTGTAAAACTTTTGGATTCCTTGCAAAGAAGCAACTTTTATTTTGGGGTCTTTTTCGGTTAAAGCATAAATTAATTTTGCAACACCTTCGCCCCTAATGTCATCTGCATTTTTAGAATCCATATCCACTTTAAATGGGGCGTAAGTATGGCCAAACTGTGTAAACCATCTTAATGCGTTTAAAGTATTGGTATAGGTAGAAGCTGGTAAATAATTGCGCAGCAAAAAGAAGGCATGTGGCCATGCAGTTGTACGAACTGGGTTTAAGTATAAAATCCCCATAGCACTACTATCGGCCCACCCTTGATCGTAAGCCCAATCAAAGAGGTCTATACATCTTTGCAAACTTGCTTTTCCGCTAGGCGTTTCAGGATGTAATCTAAAATCCAAAGCCAACTGCAGAAAAGTACCTTGTGTCAATTTAGAAAAATTCATTTCCGTTCTATCACCTATTGAGAATAGCCCAACACCTTCTCCATTTCGTTTTCCACTTACGCTTCCATCATCGTTGCGTGTTAAAACAATTTTAGAGGCTTCGGTAGCTGCGTTGGCTGTAGAACCAAACTTAGACCAGCTAATCCATTGGTTAGTAGCTTGTATTCGTTTATTGAATAGTGATTGATCTATGTTGGCCTCTGCTGAGCCTAACATCCATTCGTCTAGCTTTTTTGTAATGGCATTTGCTATAGTTGTATCAGCTAAGGTGATATTTTTGAGATCAGCTTGTAGCTCTCTAGGTGTAATAAAGTCACGTACATTGGCACCTGTTTTTACAAAATAATCAGCAGTACGGTTCCATGGTACTGAGTTAGTAATATCAACCATATCAAAAAATAAGTTACCACCAGCACCTGTTTTTGGTGCTTTAAAACGCATGTACATTAATTCTCTTCCAGCAGCATAAGCATAATTTGCATCTGCTTTAAATGCAACAGAAATACAACGCCAACCTTTAAAGTTCAAGTACATTTTAATGGTTGTTGCATAGGTTTCGTTCACATTTAAAAACTCAATGGTCAGCGAGTCTTTAATTGGGTTTTCATTGTACACCCAAGCATACAAACCACTGCCACCATTCTTACATTTATTTTTTAAATCGTTGGGATTGTTAACAGTTAAAAAACTGCCCGGTTTCCAATCCCACTGTAAGGATTGGTTGCCTATTTTAGAATGCTTGGCAGATAGTTTAACGCTAGTTCCTGCACTTGCATTATTCCATTCAGAAGGTATGGTATCTGCTTCAAAAGAGGACCATTTTTGAGCATTTAGATTAAAGGTGATTAAAAAGATACCTACTAATAAAAATAGCTTTATCATTCCTACACACTTTACTTGCTTACGCTTACTTATAACTAACATCTTATCATTTTAAAAGAGTGAACCGAAATGGCCTAACTTATGGGATACTGAACCCTGTTTTATTTCCAAATAGACAATGGATTTGATGTTATAGAAGCCCCATTTTCATTTGCAAATAAGACAGTAATTGTTTGCTTGTCTGATACGTTATTCAATGAAATAAATAACCTGTGTATTCCCTTTGTTGGCTTTTCGCCATCAGACAAAGTAGGTGCATCTTCTGTAGTAAAAACGGCATTGGCAGGTGCTACAATTTTCGCTTTTATCGTTTTTCCATTTTGTGTAAGTGAGGCTTCGTTTCCTTTAATGGTTATAGAGGCATCGGTGCTAACACCCCATACAAAATTGTGCTTGCCATTGAACGTAAATTCATCTTGCACTACAATAGCTTTTCTATTATCTACTAAGGCAATACCACGTTCTGCTTTTTTACAAAATTTTTTATACGCATCTGTAAGGTCTGTAATGGCAAATGGGTTGGTAGTGTTTAAAGATGTTTTGGTGATTTTTGCTATAGCCCTAATGTTTTGGCTTTCGCCGTCAATCATTGGTACATTGTGGCTTTTAGAATTGTTACGGTAATAGTTCCAACGGGTGGAATCCATAACAAAATAACCTTTTAGTTCGTAATGGTCACTGCCTATATCGTACAACCATCTTTCGCCTTGAAGATCTATTTCAAAATTTCCTAAATCTAAATGCCCATGGTTTACTTGGTTGTAACCACCTTTCATTCCAATAAATGCAGCTTTTTTATCTGTCCAACTACCACGCATCGTAACTACAGGTACAGGACCGTTGAAGTATCTATCTAAAGGCATTTGGTCAATAGGTTTTCCACTTGGTGCTTTGTAAAAAAGTACGTGATAAGGTGAGGGCACTCTCTTACTTTGTTTTAAATAGGTATGTTCGTTATCTGCTAAGTATTGGTCGTTGTAACGGTTAGCAGCCCATAGCATCAAACCATTTGGATAACGGGGTGTTTTAGGACTTACATCGGCATAAGTCATTTGTAGACCAGTTGTACCACGAGTGTATAAACTAAAGTAAAATGTTTGATTGAAACCTTTGGCATTAGACAACCCAAAATCAGTACCAAGTGCCGTTTTTAACGCTTCAAATCCATACACTGAAAAAGAAGTTCCAAAGCCCCAATAACCTGTACCTTCAGGATATGCACCATCGGGTGCATATTCATTTAAAGCCAATGGTTGAGATGCCAAGGCATACGACACAATTTGTTTGGCATACTCAGGGTCGGTTTCAGCAATAGCCAAAGCACCAATCATTAATCCTGAATTACAAACTTGATTCCAGTTATGTCTTACGTAGGTAAACCAGCCATAAGGAGCACCTGCATAGGCTGCAAGACCAGGAATTAATCCATTATTAATTAGCCTTGTACGCAAATATTTTTTAGTAGAATCAGGAATACAATCGTAAAACCAATCGTAGCCAATACCAACTGCCATTGAACTTTCTGATGGATCTAAAAAGTGAATCCATTCCCAATCGGGTTTTTCACAGATATTGAGTAAATCTTTTAAAACGGGTGCATAATACTTTTTATCCCCTGTAAAATGGTAAGCCATACCAAAAACTAGCTCTCGGTTCAAGGTTTCTCGATGTTTTTTAGTGTCGGGCTTTTTAAGCAAATCATCTGCTTGCTTTATTACTGAAGCGATGTAACTAGAAAGTAGCGTATCCGTTAATGCTTGCTTTTTTAATTCAGTAATTCTGTTTTTTGTCAACAACAATCTGGGATGTTCTAGCTGTAAAGTATTTAGTACATTTTCTGGTTTAACGATAATTTTTGGTGCTTTGCTGTATGGATTTTCAGGTGTTACAACAATTACTGGTGCTTCTTGAGCTAGTAGACTTTTTATACTCAGCACACTTACTACTAACGCTATTTTCAACTTGATCATCTTATTGTATTAATTGATTTTGACTATTTTTTTACTGATACTATTTTTTTATACCTTAATAATGCTTCTAAATAATAATAATCTGCATACACCAAAGGCACATCAATTTCACCGCCTTTAGGCTTAAAGCCAACACTGTGTTTTAATATAAAACCATGTCCTGCACCTGGTGCATAGGTGTAAGCATCGCTACTTAAACTTTGCAACATGATTTCGGCGGCTTTGAAATAATATTGTTTTTGTGCAGGCACATAAGTACTAAGCTCTAACAAGGCAGAGGCAACTACTGTAGCAGCAGAAGCATCTCTTTCTTCATTAGGAATATTGGGTGCATTAAAATCCCAATAAGGAATTTTATCTGCTGGTAAATTGGGATGGTTTAGATAAAACGCAGCTACTTTTTGCGCTTGCTGTAAGTAGGCTTTTTTCTTTGTTTCACGGTACATCATGGTATAACCATATAAGGCCCATGCCTGCCCTCTTGCCCAAGATGAAGAATCTGAGTAGCCTTGCCATGTTTTTTTAGCCAATACCTTTCCATTTACATCATAGCATACAGCATGATAGCAACTGTTATCTTTTCTGAAATGGTTTTGTAAAGTATTATCAGCATGAATGGTAGCAATAGATGCAAAACGTTTGTTACCCGATACTCTTGAAGCCCAAGTAAGGTATTCCAAATTCATCATATTGTCTATGATAACCGGATAGGCATAGGCGCTATCTGGACCAACTGGCGGAAATCTATCCCAAGATTTGATTAATCCTACTTTATCATGAAACCTTGTAGCTAGTGACTTAGCACCTTGCAACAATGGTTGTACATAAGCTTTGTTATTGGTTAATCGCAAACCATTACCATAGGCACAGTACAACATAAAACCAAGATCATGGGTATAAGTATTCCATTGCTCTTTGGCAAGGGCAAGTGTCCATAAATGGGCTGCTTTTTTCCACTCATCTTTTTTGGTAAATTCATACAAATACCAAAGTGTTCCTGGAAAAAATCCGCTCGTCCACCACTCAGATTTACTATCTTTTAGCGACCCATCTTTTTTTAGGGTAAAGGGAATTAATGTTGTGTCGGGATGTTCTTTTAATAAAACAACATACTGAGATGACGCTTTCTTAAATATTGCGTCGACATTTAATTGCTTTTGTGCATACACTCCGATACTTAAAAGGATGCAACTAAAGGATAAAAAAACATGCTTCATATATAAAAATTAACATTTAAAATACACAACTATTTATAAAAACAGACTGCACAATAGTTATTAACCAATTCTTCAAACACCTAGGTTTGTGGTATTCGATTTCATTTTTAATTGGCTAATGCGCAATCTGTTCTTTAACCGTTATATCTTTCAACAAAGATTAATCCTTGATGAAAGTTTTTACAACAGGGGTATTATTTCCTTTATTTATCCGAATGAAATAAACGCCTTTTGGTAGTTTATCGACCGATAAAGTAGTCTGCTTCGTATTCGCTACTTTCCTTACGATATGTACTTTACCAGAAAGGTCGTATATACTTAAGACAGCCTCAGCCCCACTTTCTTCCAAAAGCACTGTAATTTTATCTTTTGAAGGATTTGGACATATTGCATACGGTGGGTAAAATCTAGTTGCCACAACAGATCTATCAGGATTATTGGTTTTAAATGGACTAATGCTACTAACTCTTAATTGGGGAACAACAGAAACGCCCCTGAAAATTTTGCTTGCACCAGAATCTAATACTACCAATGAAGCCAATTTGAAAGGCGTACTGAAATTATCGGTGATTTTAACCAATGCAGAAGTTGTGTTAGAATTTACGGCACTTCTTACTGCAAAAAGCATCACGCCATTTGCTGTTACTCTACCAGAAACAGACAAATAATTCCTACTTGCAGTATCAAAATAACCAACTGAATCCCAAGCACTCGTAACGGTATTTTTCAAGTATTTGATAATTCCACCGCCCGAAGTAGCAGAATAGGCAACATATAAATACTTGTTGCTGCCACTCGACACAAAAAAGAAACTCTTGGCGCCGCCTTTGCTAGGCATTGTAATAGTAGCGGGTTGAGTTGCAGGTGGCACAATACTATCTGTTGGCAATGTGCTAGACGAGAATTTATAAATAGGACTTGCTCCTGTGGAATAATACAACGTAGAATCGTCGGGATTTAAGTTGAGTTGTCTAACACTCCTACCGGTAGCCCAAGGCGTAATACTTCTTAATGTATCTGGATTTAAACTACTAGATAATTGTCCATACATCAACCCACCATAATTACCGGATAAATGCCCGTAGCCCAGCCAAAAATCGGTACCATTTGAGGTATACACAGACTTTGGATAAAATAACTTATTAATATCTAACGAAGGATAAATGTTTTTTCTTAAAACGGTACCATCGTACTTAATAAATGCTACTGCTCTGTTTAAAGTATCAAATCTACTGCCGTACAAACCACCGCTAGCCGTAGTGCTTCTAGCATATCCGGTAAGCCCAATATATTGCGCATCGCCAGATAAGGTTAGGTAACCTTCTTCGGTAGATGAATTGGCATTGGGTTGATAGATATTATCAAGAGCAATGGCCTGTTTTACATTTCCTACTGTATCGTATTCGTACACAGATACTAAATTGCCGCCGCCTGAAACACTCGATAATCGAACAACCGCTATATTACCATTTGTAAATGGCGCTGCAACTGCCGATGCATTATAAGCCACCAATTGTACTTTGTAGGTTCTTCCTTCACTTGCATTGATATACAATCTACTGGTATTTGATCCTGAATAGTAGGTTAAAGAAACTTTATCGGTATCGCCTCTTAATATCAAGTATTTACCATTGATATCAACACTATCTAATTTTGATAACCCAACCAAAGTATCTCCAACAGTTCCAGTACTTGCAGTTCTTCTCAAATCTGGATCTGTGAAAGCAATGGTTCTACTTATTAAATCACTATTGATTGATTCCATAATGATAGATGGGCAATACACACGTTTTAAAATAGACCGGTTATAGTTTAAATTGGTAGTTGGTGTAAAAAATGAAAAGCCGAAAATTCCTTTTACATTATGATATACCGCATGCACCGATTCGTTATTCTGCAATACAGTTACAACCGGATTGTTGTTGTCCATCATGGCATTGATGGTATTTTGGTCGGGCTGTAACAAAACGGCATATTCGTAATTATGACTTACAGGCGATTTACCATGGCTTATATACGCCACATCGTAGTTTCTGAAAAGAGAATTATCTACTTTATTAGAATTATTTACCGAGTAATCTCTCGTTTCTCTAGTAATATACAAACTATCATTGCCTCTGTAAAAAATATAAGCATTGCCCCACGTATCTAGTATGGATAAATTAGTAGAAGAACCTGCAGCATATTTGTTTGAAAATGTTGGTGCATTATTCGCACTGCCATTGATGTAGAGCGTAGGACTGCTATTGATAGGCAGCAATGTTTGGTACAATGTTGTATGTGTATAATTATTTGCATCTGAGTTTGAAATACCACTACCCAAGCAATAAATCATATCGCCAAAAAAGAAAGAAGATTTTTTAGCTCTGAACGTATTATCAATTACGGTAGTTGTATCATGTAAACTCATTGAAAATGTTCCAACACTATCATTTAATCTTACACCGCCTAAAAAAGTTTGGTCGCTATAACGCCAATATTTTGCGCCATTTGCATTAGCCAAAATTGTTTGGTCTTTAAGGGTGGCAAGCGAAACATACTTGGCAGTAGTTCCGGCTATGTGTGCCCAATCGAAACA